>JASFWT010000025.1:0-7809 GCA_050049075.1 Candidatus Babelota bacterium
ACTCCCGACGTGAAAGTAAAAGATGCCAAGGAAAAATACTTTCACTTGATCGTCCTGGTACAAAACAAGGAAGGTTATCAAAACCTCTGTCGCTTACTTGCCTACTCCTACCAAGAAGGTTTTTACTTTAAGCCGCGTATCGATTACCGCGCGCTCGAGATGTACAATAAAGGACTGTTTATCACCACCGCCTGCGTAGGTGGCCACATTCCAACCCTGCTGCGTCATGATCGTGATGAAGAAGCAATCAAGTGGATGAAATGGAACCTCGATGTCTTTGGTAAAGACCGCTTCTTTTTTGAAATGGCACCGCCCGACATCGAAAAGCAGGCCATTCTTAATAAAAAGTTAAAAAAATATAGTGCCGAGATGGGCATTGGTTGCGTCATCACCGGTGACGCACATTATCTGTGCGAAGAGGATCACGAAGCACATGAGGTGCTGCTCTCCATTCAAACCAAGCATTTGTTAACCGATGAAAAGCGTATGACCTTTGGCGACTTTCGCGGTCACGTGAAGAGCACGCAGTACATGCTGGATACCTTTCCCGATCATCATGATGCGGTGTGGCGTACCGGTGAAATTGCTGATCGCTGTGAGTTTGACTTTGAGACTGACAAACTTTTCTTCCCTAAATACCCCATCCCCAAAGAACACACTGAAGACAGCTTCTTTGAGCACCTCTGTAAAGAGGGTCTGGAAAACATTAAAAAGAATGATCTGATTCCCGCAGAAAACCACGCGGCGTACGACACACGCCTGCAGGAAGAAGTGGATCTGATCATCAAGATGGGCTATGTCGGGTACTTTTTGATTACCTCTGACTTTATTCGTTGGGCTAAAGAAAACAACATTGCCGTAGGACCGGGACGTGGTTCTGCAGCCGGTTCGCTGGTGGCGTGGGCAATGCAGATCACCAACGTTGATCCGGTTAAATACAATCTCCTGTTTGAGCGATTCTTAAATCCGGAACGGGTAAGTATGCCCGATATCGATATCGACTTTTGTGTAGAGCGTCGCGAAGACGTCATCACCTACGTAAAAGACAAATACGGTCATGATGCGGTCTGCCAGATTATTACGTTTGGTACGATGATGGCCAAGGGCGTTATTAAAGACGTCGCGCGCGTACTGGGCTTTCCTTTCCAGGACGCTAATAACCTAACCAACCTGGTTCCTGATCAATTAAAAATTACGCTTAAAGAATGCCTGGAGCAAGAACCAAAGTTTCAGGAGATGATGGATTCTGATCCAGAGGTAAAACGCCTGATGGATATTTGTTTCCGCCTTGAGGGTTTGACACGGCACGCCTCTAAACACGCTGCTGGCGTGGTGATTTCACCCGAGCCGCTGCGTGACGTGTTGCCGCTCTATGTGCCATCAAAGACGACCGAGCTGGTGACGCAGTATGCCATGACCGAGCTGGAAACCCTTGGTTATCTAAAAATGGATTTCTTGGGACTTACCAACTTGACCGTCATCGAGTATGCACTAAAAGCCATCGAGAAAAACCATGGCAAGCTCATTAACTTAGATAAACTTCCCCTCGATGATCCTAAGACATTTGCGTTGCTGGCAAACGGTAAAACCAGCTGCGTGTTCCAATTTGAGTCCAGCGGGATTAAAGAGGTCCTCTATAAACTGCAGCCAACACGTTTTGAAGATCTGATCGCGGTGAACGCGCTGTATCGTCCTGGTCCGCTTGGTTCCGGCATGGTAGACGACTTTATCGATCGGCGACATGGACGCAAGAAGACAACCTATCTCTTTAAAGAACTTGAACCGATACTTTCAGAGACCTACGGGGTTATTGTCTACCAAGAACAGGTGATGAAAATTGCCTCTGCAGTGGCCGGGTACTCACTGGGTGGCGCGGATATTCTTCGCCGTGCGATGGGTAAGAAAAAAGTTGAAGTGATGGCCGAGCAAAAGAAGAAATTCTTGTGCGGCTCCAAAGAACGCGGCTTTGATGAAAAGAAAGCGGGCGAGCTCTTTGACCTGATGGCGTATTTTGCCGGCTACGGTTTTAACAAATCTCACTCGACCGCGTATGCGTTGATCGCGTATCACACCGCATACTTGAAGGCGAACTACCCTATCGAATTCATGGCGGCGGTGCTGACTTTTGAGACCAACAATCCCGACAAGCTGCGGTTCTATCTGCAGGAAGTACGTGAAATGGGAATTCAGATCTTCCCGCCAGACATTAATAGATCCGATGCCAGCTTTACGGCAACCGAAAAAGGTATTGTATTTGGTCTGAAAGGTATCAAGAACGTTGGTGGCGCAGCACTGGACGCAATTCTGGCGGAGCGGGATGGCACTGATATTTCTCCGGGTAAAGACCCGGGGCCGAGCAATGCCGGATCCCCGCTCAAGGCGGGGAAAGACCAAAATTCCAGCTCAAGGACGGAAAGACAACCAAATCCCTTCAAAGACCTCTACGACTTCTGCCTGCGCCTTGATCTTCGTACCGTTAACAAACGAGTCCTGGAAAGCCTTATCTGTGCCGGTGCCTTTGACACGCTGCCTGGTTACCGCTCACAGAAAATGGATGAGCTAGAAAAAGTCATGGCACAAGCGCATGATGAAAAAGAGCGCAGCAAAACCGGCCAGATGGATCTTTTCGGCGGCGGCGCACCTGAACAAAAACAAAAGGTATATGCGTTCAGCCCCCAGTCGGAATGGAGCTCACAAGAAAAACTCAGCAAAGAAAAAGAGATGGTTGGCTTCTACCTCAGTGATCATCCGCTGCATACCTATCGTCACCTGATAGAGCCATTAAAGCCAAGCCTGTTTAAAGACCTGCTGGCCGATGCGCAGGACAAAAAATTTACTGCTGAACCGGTCGTTACCGTCTGTGGCTTGCTGCAGAGCAAAAAAGTAATCATGACCAAGAAAGGTGACAAGATGGCGTTCGCTCAGTTTGAAGATCTCAGCGGCACCGCCGAAGTAGTTATCTTTCCGCGCACCTTTAAGCAAGCAGAGATGCTGCTGGAAGGTTTTAATGAATTTGTGGTCACCGGCTCGCTGGACATCGCTAACACGCAGTCATGTAAAATCAAAGCCAATGAAATCATTCCGTTAGAGCAGCTGTGTGATCGCGACATGATTACCCATGCCATCCTAACACTACCACCTACCGTCTCTGCCGAACGCATAGAGGAGCTGAAAGAGCTCATTCCAGCCGGCAAGATATCATTCCAGCTCCAGTTCAAAGAAAACGATCAAACCTTAGTCCTCACCCCACGCAGCAAGGCCAGCGTCAGCGCTGAGCTGTTGAAGAAGCTGCGTAGCTGGGATATTGGCGTGCAGCTAGAGTTAAAGGGATAGCTCCTCAGCCGTCGGCGCATGCGCAATACCCTGCCGCGCCAGCAGTTCGCACCGCTTTATCACCTGCTGCTGTATATGTACCGCTTCCTCTTTCGATATTTTTCCGTTTTCTCCTCTCTTATTCAATTCTGTCAACTGCGCCGTAACACACGCCGCGTCACACAACTCAAGGGCCACGAAGATAAGCGGTAGCACCACCTCCTTGTCAGTGGGCTGCAACGCCTGCAACTGCTGGTAAACCGCCAATGCAGCTCGCAGGTTATTTTCTTGGCGGTACAGCTGCGCCGCATGATGGTAGGTATGATAAGCGGCGTCGTCCCGATACAACCACAAGAGATTTGCTTGTGCATGCAGTGTGGCCGCCGTGCCCCCTTCATTTTGCACAGAGAGAAGCTGCAGGAGTAATTCTTTTTTATTTTGAAGCACGAGAAAGCCGGTGGTACACCAGGCGGGGAGTTTGGTCATGACATTTTAATCTATTGCGAATACACTGCGGGCTTTGCTGTCATAGCGCAGCACTCATTTCATCCACTACTTTCAAGAAAAAAACAGTATGAAGCGCCTTGCACTCACTTTTTTACTTTTCGGTAGCACCGTACTTTCTTACGCAGATTCACCGTATCATGACGCGCTGCGCTCCTTTGCTGAGCTGGCACAAACCTGTAAAGCATCAGCCGACAACTGCACCGACGCCGATGAACTGCGCGCTCATACAACAATTGTAAAAATTGCCCGTAATGGCGGCAAGCGCCTGCAGCTGTGCCACCTGCTGGATAACGAAGAGGCCGCAAAGCTCTGCGCAGAAATCACTGCTGACATGGAAAAACTAGAACACCCAAAACGACAAGTCCCGGTTGCTGGGGCCACGGCACGACGTCGTCGCTCCCTCCCGCACATTGTGCACGACTTCAAAAAAGCTCATCAGAAAACGCTGGCCAAGCCGACGACAACAAAGCGACTTATACAGCGAATTGCGCTCAAGACAGCCATCGAAGTTGCCTACAAAAACTATAAGAGAACGCAAGGTTGCCCCGGCAACGCAAGAGCAGCTATTCCCACAGTAGGCAAACGCTTAGAGTCGTTTCGCACGCTCAACCACGGTGGCCTGCAGCTAAAAAATGCTCTTGAGTACGCAGGGCTGAAGATTTTTGCGCAAGCACTTACCGATGAATTCTTTCCTACCGGTATTAGCACGCAGAAGCAAAAGCTTCTTGAGCTGGTAGTTCCGAGCCTGCTTGCTGAAGTAATAGCCAGAAAAGGTAAAGTTACTCCGGCTGGACTTATTATGAGTGTGCTGCCACGGCTGCTTCTTACCCGCTTCTATATGGACCGCACCAGCAAGTACTACAAGTACGTTAATACTGCAGCACTAGTGTTACCGTTCTTACTAGGCCCTACCTTGTTCCCGTTTGTAAATGGCATCAAGAACAACTATAACGAATTAACAGACTGGCAGCGCGTCGTGCCAAATGCTCTTGTCGATGGCTTTGTCTCGACGGCCATCTTTGATGGTGTACCGGCCCTTATGGACCGTCTGCTGCCTAATACGCACAAAAATCCTTCGCGTGCCGCCCTACTGCTTAACAAGAAAACGCGACGCAAGTGGACAAAGAATTTTGTGCGTGATCTTACTCGCCAGTGGGTTGATGGCCTTTCTGGCAGTTCATTTGCGTAGCGCCAACCGTCATACCTATGCGTAGCACCAACTGTCATGCTCGCTTGTCAAGCATCCAAATAATTATGACAAGGTCATTCTTTTAGACTCTGGACAAGCCAGAGTGACACACAAACCCTTGGCTGCCTCCGGCACCCTCTGCTACAGTGCGCTCCACTAAAAGGAGCCTCTGTCATGAATCGTTTCACCGCACTTCTGTGCGCTCTTCTCATAACGCTTTCGCCACCTCTGTCGGCGCGCGATATCACCACTTATGATGAGCTGGCACTGCACCTGCATAATGTCGCTCAGCGCTGTCTTGCTCGCGCCAAAAGTATGCCTGATGGCATTGCCGCCAGCGATGACTTGCTGCTGACTGCACGCATCTGCACACAAGGAGCGCACGATCTTTTTGCTGAAGAAACACAAGATAAAGAAGCGGTAGCTCGTCATGTTGCCGCACTGCTTAATGGCATGCGCACCGATGAAACGCTGGTGCGACGCAATCCGACCGGTGAGCAACGAGAGGAAGATATGTGCGTGCACCTGCCACTCAACGAAATCATAACTCTCATTGAAGAAGAGAAACTTGACCTTTATCTGCGCCCTACCCCGCTCCAGCTGACGGCAAAGCGTATGGTTCTCAAGCTCATTGTCGAACTTTTCAATGGGTTTGGTCGTCGTGCACTGACGGCACAAAAGCTTGTTAAGAAGCATCTTAAAACGGAAATAACTGCCCCAGTCGATGAAGGTGGTATTGGCCTACAAAAAATGTTTATGAAAAAACTGGTACTGCATTTGATCACTAATCGCCCAGAGTTTCTTTTGCGCACGCTACGCATCTTTGCCAATAAGTATGTTGACAAGATGGTCCCTCATCCAGAGCAACCACAATGGCATAAGCCGCTTGAGATGCTGATACCCATGGCACTGGGGCATGCACTGTCCTACATAATCTCATACGGCAAAACACCGGAAATTGAGCTACCAGAAGATACAGGTGCTCAAAGTAAAGCTAATAAAACCAAATACAACTTGGGATATGAAATCCTTTCTGATGGCTTCCTACGCTTCGCCTACAACCGTTTTTACTGCAAAGAAGAAAGTAAGTACTACAAATATATAAACGGATTGTGCTGGCTGCTGCCCTTCATCTTTACCGACACTAATATCCGCCTTTGGCGTGAAGCCAATAGGGATGGAGATGGTAACCTGCGGAATGATCGCTTCTCGTTCTATGCAAAAAATGCACAAGCTGCTCTGCCTGACATCATAACCGAAGGTATTGTTGAAACAGCTATTTGGAGCATTATTGATGACGTCATCATGCCAAAAATAGAAATTCCTCAGTGGCTGCTAGCAACGCCGGTACAACGCTCACGCCGCGAACTTGGACAAAGCGACAACTTAGAAGAATTATTAGAGGAGTCGCGGCATGTCGCAGATGCTGAAGAATAAACAAGCTCAAGCCTTCATCGGGGGTGGTGATGCGCGTGTACAGGCGCAGCACGAGAAAGGCAAGTTAACCGCACGCGAACGCATCGCCCTGCTGGTCGATCGCGACAGCTTTACCGAGACCGATCAGTTGGTGGTAGCACGTGGCCAGTCGGTACTGGAGACAGACAGTCACACCGATGGTGTCGTCACCGGCTTTGCCACTATCGACGGACGCCAAGTGGCCCTCTATGCACAAGATTTCACCATGCAAGGCGGTTCACTGGGCAGCCAACAGGCACGTAAGATTTGCAAAATTATGGATACGGCGGCAAAAATTGGCTGTCCGATTATTGGCATCATTGATTCGGGCGGTGCACGTATTGGTGAAGGTATTCACGCACTGGCCGGTTATGGTGAGATCTTTTATCGCAACGTTCGGTATGCCGGTATTATTCCGCAGCTTTCCATAATCCTCGGCCCCTGCGCCGGTGGCGCGGTGTACTCCCCCGCGCTCACCGACTTTATTTTCACCGTACAAGGTATTAGTCAGCTGTTTATTACCGGCCCTCAGGTTATTGCGCAAGTCACCGGTGAACAGGTAACCAAAGAAGAGTTAGGCGGTGCCGGCCCACATAGCACCACTTCGGGCTTGGTGCATCAAGTCAGCAATAGCGAGAAAGAATGCTTTGAGCAAGTACGTACGGTGCTGTCGTTTTTGCCCAGCAATTATAAAAGTATGCCACCAGCGGGGCCACAAAGCATGCAGCTGCCAACACCGCAGCTAACTAAGCTGGTACCAGAAAATCCACAGCAGCCGTATGATATGCGAGAGGTTATTGAAGGGCTTGTTGATCCCGATAGCTTCCATGAGCTGCAACCCGGCTTTGCTCCTAATATGGTGACTGGTTTTGCCCATCTTGATGGCCTCAGCATTGGCATTGTGGCCAATCAGCCAATGGTAAAAGCCGGTTCAATTGATATTGATGCCAGCTGCAAAGCGGCTCGCTTTATCAACATGTGTAACGCCTATGACATCCCGCTTATCTCCCTCGTTGATGTACCCGGCTACTTGCCGGGCGTCGCGCAAGAGCATAGGGGCATCATTAGGCATGGCGCCAAGCTGCTGCATGCTTACGCACAAGCAACCTGTCCAAAGATTACCGTCATCATCAGAAAGTCATTTGGTGGCGCCTATATTGTAATGGGCAGTAAGCAGTTGGGAGCAGACTTTGTCTTTGCGTGGCCACAGGCACAAATCGCCGTGCTGGGTGCTGCTGGCGCGGTGCAAATTATGCATCGACGAAAGCTGGCTGCTATCGAAAGTCTAACGCAGCGAGAAAAAACATTATGCGAGCTAAGCGCGAAATACGCAGCTGAGTACTTGC
>JASFWT010000026.1:0-7590 GCA_050049075.1 Candidatus Babelota bacterium
GAAAGTTGTTCAGTGATCTTATAGAGGAAAAAGATCTTGCGGTTAGAGGGATGGCTTTGTGTGAGCAAGGAATTAACCATAAACCTCTGTGTGATCGACTAGCGCTTTATTATGCTCGAAATAGCGGTCATCGTTATGCGGCGATTTTTAGTCAATTACTTCCGATGGTGACAACAGTTGTTGTCTGCGCAACTAAGAACCAGTTTGCACAAGAAGACTCTGAAATTAATCGTGTAGGAGAGTATCTGCGAGAGCGAAATATTTTAGTGATCGAGAATGATATTCTTGATGGTGGTTGGAGAGAGCCTCTTAAAGGTTTGCCAGCTCAAAAAACTGGTGTATTTATCTCTTTTGAGGGAGAAATACATGCTATATTAGATGACATTGTTTCTATAGCAATTAACAATAAATACTTTACGATGGCTTCAAATGTCCATGCTATTCACCAAGATGTTGACTTTGCACTTGGGTATTCTGAGCAAGCTGCAATCGGAGAGGTTGCACAAAAAGTCGAAGAATATTTAAAAGGTGCTCCGCTATCAAATGACCCGGTGTGGCTACCTCTTTCGCTGCACGTCAATATGACTCGACTGGGAAGGTATACAGACATAGTAAGTCAGATCGAGCGTCTGGTTCTTGAGGAAGAAGAGAGCGCGTTGAAGGTTCACATACACTCTACAAAAGAGGCTGTGCGATAACAGTGACATCTTTATTACATAAAGTTTTGCAGTCTTTTGCGCTTCGTTTTAAAAAAAACTCATATACCATAGCGTTTTTTGTTACTCACTATAGCGATATGATGAAACACAGTATTAATCGTATAAAAGAGTATGTTGCGATTCTCTCTGGTGGTTTTGAAATAGAGGTGCGAGTTTATGATAGCATTCACTCACAAGCATCATTTGACTCTGTTGCCAACGAACTCAAAAGGGAGAGGGTAGATTTTTTTGTTGCAATGGATAGTGCTGCAAGTAATGTCTTTTTAAGTTTTGTGAAACATTCTGCGATGAATACTCCGGGCATTGCTCTCGGCTACGCCGATGTTATTGCTGGGGATGTGCCCCCATTTATTGAGGCCTTTTCTCCTCCCTGCAACATTGAAAAAAATCTTTCTGCGCTTGCGGGTATATGCCCACAAGTAAGGCATTTGTTATTTGTTGGTGGTCATGCAACACTCGATCGGCATTCATTAGTATGGGACTTATATAAAGAGTGCGTTAAAAAGGGTATAGTCGTTGATAAAGTATATGTTGATGGTGCCGACTCGGTAAAAGAGCAGATAGACCTCTTTGCTTCTCGTGGCGCAGAAGCAGTCTGCTTGATGTATGATGGTGTGGTATTTGCTCATATGCAAGATGTTATCAAGTTTTCTCGCCATCATGACATGCTTGTTATAGCAAGCGGTATTCACTCTATCCATGCAGGGGCAGATGTTGCAATGGGGTACTCTGAGACTCGTATTTTTAAGCTTCTTGCACAAAAGATTGTTGGCATACTACGGCATGAGAGGCAAAAAACAAAAATGATTACAGGTCTTGATTTTGAGGTTCATTGTAACGTTGGCAAGCTCAGTAGGTTTCCTCAGGTAATGGAAAATGTTGGGCGTCTTTTTAAGGCAAGTGATGCCAGCGGTCTTTCACTGCATATTCATGCAGATAAGGAAGCTCGGCGCTAGGCAGATGAGGACTCATCCTCAATTTTTTCTTTGAGCGCAGCAATTTCTTTTTCAAGAGAAGCGTACTCACTTGTGAGCTTGGGGTGATACTTCTTAATAATAGACTCTAGGTGTGAAACCTCTGTCAACAAGCATTCTACGAGCTGGCACAGCTCGTCAGCATTGTAGCTGTTGCGAAAGGAATCCATGAACACCTTTGGTGTGTAATCATCTATTTCCCTGCTGAGCGAAAAAAAGCGCTCAAATAAACAGAGGATTTCTTCTACTAACTCATTATTAACACAACCATCTTGGGAGAGAGCTTCCTGTTTGGGTTGATCTGATGGTAGCAGATATGCTGCGCAGTTAGAGACAAGGAAAAAAGAGATGAGAAGTGCTGTTACCACTGCTGTCCTTTCTGTGATGTGGGCATCTACGAAAGGGCACTATAGGCTTGCTGTGTTGGGTGAAACAATAGTTTATGCCGATCTTTACTTGGTGGGGCGTCGTTTGACGGCGCCGCTTGAAAGCAGAGAAAAGCATTTTTCTGAGCAACAGGTATCATAGCTGGTTCGGCAGGCAGAACAAGCTATGAAATGCTTGTTACAGAGGGCATTCATGCAGTTTGCATACTCATCAGAAGCTGATGAGCAAAGGTCGCAATTACTGAGAATATCGTCGTTTACCTTAACAGCTATTCGTTCATCGAACACATAATTTTTGCCGCGAAAAAAACCATCTGGGTACTTTTCAATATAGCGACAAATACCACCAGTGATTTGATAGACCTTTTTGGCGATGTTCTTATTTTGTACATAGGTGCTGGCCCGCTCGCAGCGAATACCGCCAGTACAGTACATTAAGACGGTTTTATCTTTTAGTTCGTCAGCATGCTTGTCAACATAGTCAGGAAAGTCGCGAAAGCGAGTAATGTCTGGCGTGATAGCATTCTTGAACCTGCCGATTCGTGATTCATAATCATTGCGTGCATCAAGAACAACGAGGTCGTCGGGACTTTCTGTTAACAATTCATGAACTTGCTCCGGAGAAAGGTGCGTTTCAGGTCCCGATGGTTGTACTTTTTTGGTATCAAGGCCAAGAGCAACAACTTCGTTCCGTACGCGAATAGACAAACGAGGAAAATCATCGGCGCAGCCGTCACTTTCTTTAATGTCTGTTGTGGTAAAAAGTGGGTGCGCAAGAAACTCTTTTTTGTATTCTTCTACGGCAGGGTTTTCACCACCAACAGTGCCATTTATTCCTTCTGTGCCTATGATAACGCGGCCTTTTAGCTTTAGGCGTGTACACAGTTGGCGCTGCCATGCCATAATTTCTTTGGGATTTTCGATTGGAGTGTAGTTGTAGTAGAGCAGAATGGTGCCGGCCATGACGAATCCTTGTGCAGAAAAAGAGTGATTGCTACAGTGCCGTCCAGTATATCTTATTTCAGAGTTGTGTCATGCCTATCATTTTGACTTTGTTTTTTGGCTTTGCGGCGGCGTTAGTTGTCGGTTTGTATGTTATCCCACGACTTATTTTGACTGCGCATCGCTTTGGCATTACCGACAAGCCAAACGGTATGTTAAAGCAGCATGAAGTAGCTACTCCCTATCTGGGAGGCCTCGGTGTCTACCTCTCGTTCATCAGCGCCCTCGCGCTGACATCCCCTCAACAGAACAATCTTCTCTGGCTAATTCTTGGCTGCACCATTCTGCTATTTCTTGGTTTGCTCGATGATTTGATCGATCTGCCGCCGGCACACAAGTTTGTTGGTCACCTTGTTGTTGCTCTTGGATTCCTGCATGGTGGTATTTGCCTGCACACCACCTTTTTTTCCTCATGGTTAGCTACCGTCGTATCACTTGTTTGGATACTGACAGTGATTAATGCGTTTAACCTGATTGATGTTATGGATGGACTAAGTAGCACCGTTGCGCTGGCAAGTGCGGTGAGTTTTGCTGCGGTTGCCTGGTATACGGGGCAAAGCGAAATTGTATTGTTGTTGGCTATTTTCCTCGGCGCCGTTAGTGCTTTTTGGTGGTATAACAAGCCGGCTGCTCGTATGTACTTGGGTGATAGTGGCTCATTGTTTTTAGGTGGTTTTTTTGCTTCTGTGTCACTACTTATCAAGTGGGGACATATGCATCAATATGGGTTTTTAGTTCCGCCCGTATTGCTGGCACTTCCACTTGGTGAGGTGTTGATGCTGGTGTGTATTCGTCGCTACAAAGGCATAAAGTTTTACAAGGGGAGTCGCGATCACTTTGCTCACTACCTGCAGGCACGAGGATGGTCTGCGTCGCGAATTTTAAGCGTAGTTGTCGCGGTTTCGATTGCTGCATGCCTGCTGTCTCTTCTTTTCTTGGCAAATATAATTCCTTTGGTAGAGTGGGTGGCGCTTGGCGTAATAAGCGCCGTCGCATGGCTCTTATTCGTCTACGTTCTCTAACTGCTGATCGTTGACTGCTACTATTCTGTGTGACTACAACCGAGGAATTCTTTCATGATTGCCGCGCGAGATCACTTCTTTTCTTTGTCCGAGAAAGAAAAACGGACGCCGCAGGGCTTAACTCTCTTTGTTGAAACGATAAAAACCTATTATCGCAAACATCGTCGTCCTTTTTCGTGGCGAGATAATCCGACACCGTACGCTGTCTTCGTTTCTGAGGTCATGCTGCAACAAACGCAAACGCATCGCGTACGGCCCAAATTTGAATCCTTTACGAGGCTCTTCCCATCGTTTGAGGTTCTTGCTGTTGCACCGTTGGTAAAAGTGCTTGCTGCGTGGCAGGGACTTGGCTATAACCGTCGCGCTAAATTTCTTAAGCAGAGTGCAGAAATAATCATGGAAAAACATGGGGGTACATTGCCCAAAGACCCCGTTGATTTGGTTGAGTTGCCTGGTATTGGTCCCGCAACTGCTTCTTCATTGGCAGCGTTTGCCTATAATGTGCCAACAACATTTATTGAAACGAATGTACGAACGGTTTTTATTCACTTTTTCTGTAGTGATAAGAAGGGTGTTCATGATAAGGAGTTGTTGCCGCTGATTGCACAAACGCTTGATCGTGAGAACCCGCGTGATTGGTATTATGCCTTGATGGACTATGGGGTTATGCTTAAAAAACAGCTGGTTAATCCCAGCAGGCAAAGCAAACACCATGTGCGTCAGTCACGTTTTGAAGGCTCTGATCGACAAATCCGTGGTGCCATTGTTCGCCTTTTAACGACAACACATGCACACATTGATCAAGAACTGTTAATCGATGAGGTCTGTTTACACCCAAAGATCAGCGCGCAACCAACAAGAGTGCAGCGTATTCTGGAGGGGCTACTGGTAGAGCAGATGGTTCAGCGCGACGAACAGTCTCGAATCTTTATTCCACACTAGTCGGTGGTTGATTTTTGCGGTGCCGCAAGGGTAATAAGCGAAGAGCCAGCAGCTGTTATCAAAAAGAGACGAATTACTTTGAGGCCGCGCACTAATGATTCAACCTTTTCTCTATAATGAACAATCAGTTCACCAAGCGCTTCACCTTGTTCTTTTTTAGAAAGCTCTTTATTGCAGAGCAGGTCTTCTGCGCGATGTAAAAACTCTCCCAGTAGAGAAGAGAAGTGTACATCTTTCATAGCAGGTGAAGATTTCAGCAATGTTTTTAACTCAGCAATCTGCGTATGTGGAGGGCACTTTTCAAGTATCAGTGTCAGTTGGTACAACTCTTTCATGCCTGTCGCCAGAGATCCTGTTGGAATCTTACCGCCCATAAGAAGATAGAAGCCAGCAATACCAATTGGGAGCCCTGCTGTTCTTGCGGCACTGCGAAAAAAGTAACTAAAGGAAGTCCCGAAACTGATGCCACTTATCAATGAAAAGAGCTGCATTGTATCAGAGGGTGTTAACCGATCAGAAGGGGTTTTTTTGCCCAAAGATAGAGAAGCAAGCTGACCTGATAAGCCACGCTTCTTTTCTTGACGAGCGTCACGAACATGTAAAAAGGAACGGCTTGGGCCAAGAGAGACGACAGCGTCGTTTGAATCTTCGGAAGATTTTTCAGCAGAAAGTGTTGTGGCAATCATGCACACAAGAAGAAGACGTTTGAGCATGGTGGGGGACCTCATTTTTGTTGCTCTACTCGTACTTTTCTGTGTTTGAGTATAGGGCAAAGAGACAAGAGTTTCAAAATAAATTAGCGCTATTTTGGTGGTAAAATAGGTAAAAACCGCCAAAATAGCGCTAATTTGTCTTAGTTTTACTTAGACGGCTTGGTCCATACCTGTGGAATATCTTCTGCGTCGCGCGCTTTTACATATCCTTTTTCAGCCACTTTTTCTGTAGCAATGGCTTTTCCTCTGCTGTCTTTAACGTCATCATCAAGCACCATCTGTGTGGTGATTTTCTTATTTTTCACAAATGTTACTTTATTTTCTGACTGACTGCTTGTTGCCACTGCTTCGCGGCCGTCAACTTCAAGATCTTGCAACGACACTGCTAAGAAAACTTCGTCCAGTGGTCCCGTAATTTGGTAGCTGCTGCTATCGCTTTTTACCGCAGCCCGTTTATAGACTTTTTCCCCAGCGGTGTTTGTTTCGAGACGACGAGCCAGTACTGTTGCCGGTGCCATGATCGAGCTTTTGCCGTTGTCGTCAGTACCACCAACAAGGCTATTAACGCTATCCCAAATACGCAGTGGTAACGGATTGTCCTCTGTTACACCGCTACGCAGCATTATAACGGTGCCACCACCTTTAATAGCATCACCGCGTCGCTTGGTTACCTTTAGTTTGTAGTTGGCGCGAGAGACTTGTGGCCCAAATGCTAGTACTGCTGCTTCACGATCGTTGCCTAGAGCTACTTGATGGTGTGAAAACACGCCGTTGGTAATATCGATGGTGATATTGCCAGTGTTGTGCAGCGACTGCACACGCCACGCATCAAACTGGTTTGGATCATCAGCAGGGTCGGTTTCAGCGTCAGGAGTGGTGCCATTTGGGTTGCCTTTTTTATTTACGGTGCCAACACCAAAGCCGCAGAATGCTTCGCGTCCCAGGTGAAAGAGGGCGTTTCTACCATCAAGCGAGAGGGTGAAGTCAATGTGCGTTTTGCGTGGTTCAAAGGGATTGTCAGTGTCGCCAAACAACGAATGGGCATTGGTATTAGGATAGTTGCCTGGCTTGAGGTGGTTGCGACCACCTTCAACAACGTTACCTACCTGAAAAGCACCGCCAGCGATGCTATCGTCACCAATCAACACCTGCGCACTGTCTTTAACAGAAAGCGTAATGTCGGTGATGTTAGAGGTGTAATCGGCTTCAACACCAACCAACGCAGTACGCATCACTTTCATTTTTGCTTCACCAGAAAATTCAAGAGTACCAGTGCCTAGTATTTTACTGCGCACTTTGTCGGAGCCATTGAGGGCATCAGCCCAACGTGTTTCATCACGGTTTTCTGTGCCCTGGAATACAAGTTCGGCGTTGTCTTTAAAGCCAACAATAAGGGCATAGTCGCGTTTGTCTGGGTGAATATACGGTAAGCGCAGGCGACTACCAGGTTCCATAATCAGCTTAATCTTACCGCCAAAGGTAATGCGCTGGCCCCCGCTGGTACGCCCTTTGCCGAAGCCAGTCAGATTGAAATCAACATCTCTACCTACGGTAATTGTGCGTTCCACGTCAGAGTAGAACTCAATTTCGTGCTGCCCTTTTTGAGCGATAGGCAGTTCACCAATACACCTCGTTGCCGTTGATGCATCATCACCAAAGTTTTTTGTTGGTGCGAGTGCATCATCACCAAAGATGTAGATATTGTCGTTTAATTCGATACGTGCATTGCCGTCTGGGGTAACCTGTGCTGCGCCAAGAACAGAGACAGACCTGCCCGCATCTTTTGAAAAGTTGCCGTTTCCTAAAGAAAGTAGGGCATCTTTAACAAAGAC
>JASFWT010000027.1:0-7481 GCA_050049075.1 Candidatus Babelota bacterium
GCTTTCACCATACGTAGTTTTTCTCGTAACAGATCAAGCTGCACTTCGCGCGGCAAGTCGGCAAAGAGCGCTTGATACGCTTCATGCATCCCCTTCAACGAGGTCGGCATAATCTCTTGGCGAAAGCCAGCGCGACGCTCTTCCTGCATCAGACGCAGTGCCAAATCAACTCCAATAGCGCGCGGCGCTCCCAGAGCAACGAACTTATCTACATATTTATTAAGCAATGCCTTTGCTCGTCTTTTTTGTTCTTTATACCAACGCTCTTCAAGCGCACGTGCATCATGAAACCCAAAGTCAGCTGGCAATGCCGCAAGCACCGCCTGGGCAGTCTCACGTGACGCACGCTTTGCGATACGAGCTTGGTCATGCACCAAGGCTGGTGTGGCAATACGCTTACTAGAAAGCTGCGCCAATGCATCACGCATCTGTGTCGCTGGTGCGGTTATTTCCCCCATAACATCTGGCGCTTGTACGTGAGCAAACCGATTGAGAGTACTTACCGCATTTTTATTTGCCATTTCAGCAAGCCCTGCCATCGCAGCAGCATACTTTGCCTGCTCCCCACCTTCACCAGCTTGCATGCGCAGCTTTGCAGCATGCTTTGCCAGTGAGCTATCAAGCAAAAGATTGTTTACCCACTGCTGAATACGACTTGCTTTGCCCCGGACATCAGCCCCACTCAGTGATGCGGCAAGCGCGGCGCGCTGCGCTTCTCTGTCAAGTGCACCGGCTGCTGTAGCCTTTGCTTCACGTTCTTTTTGTTGCCGCTCCCAGCGCTGCCCAAGAGTTTCGGTACGCACTGTTCGTGGCGCGTCACCCGGACTTGCTGGCGTTGCTTTTGTTGTTGGTGCCGGTGCGGTACCACCGGTACTTGGCAGATCTGCATAGATACTTGCGTGCAAAAGCACCAAAGCTATTACCCCTATACTTTTCTTCATACATTCCCCTCCGTCAGATGCAATAAAGTAACTTTATCACCCTACGTAAAAGAGGAAATCAAATACAAGTACTACGATATCAGCCAGGTTTTATCCCAGTCGACGGTCACTTCTTTTGCACCACTCTGCTGCAGTAAAAAGGTGGCTACCGGGTTTACCACGTGCTGCTGCACTGCACGCTTGACCGGACGGGCACCAAACTCGGGCGTAAAGCCAACTTCGGCCAGTTGAGCGCACGCCGCACCGGTTACGCGTAATGTCACCTCTCGTTCAGCAAGACGAGCAACCACGTCAGCAACCTGCAGGCGCACAATGCGTTCAATTTGTTCTCGCTGCAGCGCCGTAAAGTACACAATGTTATCAAGGCGATTAATAAACTCGGGACGGAAGTGTTGTAACAACTCAGCATCAAGCTGAGTGCGCAAAGCATCATCGATGGCACCTTTGGCTGCCAGAATTTTGTGCGAGCCAATATTACTAGTCACAATCACGATGCAGTTGGCAAATGAAACAGTACGCCCCTGCCCATCGGTTAGCTTGCCCTCGTCCAAAATCTGCAAAAAGATGTTGTGTACATCGGGATGTGCTTTTTCGATCTCATCACACAGCAGGACGCTATACGGATTGCGACGTACTTGCTCTGTCAGCTGGCCGCCCTGTTCGTACCCAACATAGCCGGGAGGCGCGCCGATTAGACGGGCAACGGCGTGGCGCTCCATGTACTCCGACATATCAAGGCGAATCATCTTGCGCTCATCACTAAACAGATAGTCGGCCAACGTACGGGCTACCTCGGTTTTCCCCACGCCAGTTGGTCCCAGAAAGAGGAACGATCCAAATGGTTTGTGCGGTGCCGCCATACCGGCACGATGCACACGAATAGTGTTAGCGATGGCAGAAATTGCTTCTGTTTGCCCAATCACCCGTTGATGCAACGTTTCTTCAAGCTTGAGCAGCTTATCACTTTCCGACTCTTGCAGCTTTTCAACCGGCACACGAATCCAGCGTGCCAGGACGTGAGCTACATCATGCTCATCAACCTGCTCCTTGATGTACTTGCTGTCTTGCACCGCAACCGCATTTTGCTTGGCAGCCAGCTGCTGCTCTAACTCATTAAGCTCACCGTATTTGATTTGTGAAGCGCGCGTATAGTCACCCTCACGCTCGGCGGCAAGAAAGGCGTTACGGCGATTATCGATGCGTTCCTTAAGCTGCTTAATCTCTTCCAGCGGTGCGCGCTCGGCACGCCACTGCTGCTCCATAGTCTCGTACTCTTTTTTGCGGGCAGCCAACGACTGCTCTACCTCGGCAAGACGTTTTTTTGAGGTGTCATCTTTTTCTTTGGTGAGGGCGGCACGCTCGATCTCTAGCTGGCGAACGGCGCGCTGCGCACGATCCATTTCTTCCGGCTTGGCGTCCATTGCCATCTTGACCATAGAGGCGGCTTCATCAACAAGATCAATTGCTTTGTCAGGCAAAAAGCGATCGGGAATCATACGTGAAGAAAGCTGTGCCGCTTTGACCAGCGCACTGTCGGCAATACGAATACCGTGATGCAGCTCATATTTTTCCTTAAGCCCACGCAAAATGGAGACGGTATCTTCGACAGAAGGCTCATCAACACTGACCCGCTGAAAGCGCCGCTCTAACGCGGCATCTTTTTCCACATACTGCTTATACTCTGCAACGGTAGTAGCCCCAATACAGTGCAACTCACCACGAGCCAGTGCCGGCTTTAACAGATTGGAAGCATCCATACCACCACCGGTCTGCCCCGCACCTACCAGCATGTGCAGCTCATCGATAAACAGAATCGTTGGTGTCTCACCTTTCTCGATTTCGCCCAGCACGCCCTTTAGACGCTCTTCAAACTCGCCATGGAATTTAGCGCCGGCAACCAGGAGACCAAGATCGAGAGAAAGGATCTGTGATTGCTGCAGGCTTTCTGGCACATCATTATCAATTAAGCGCTGCGCAATACCTTCGACGATAGCGGTTTTCCCCACACCGGGATCGCCAACAAGTACAGGATTATTTTTAGTACGACGAGAAAGAATTTGAATGACGCGGCGAATTTCATCATGCCGCCCAATGACAGGATCAAGTTTTCCGGCACGAGCGCGTTCGGTCACATTGATACAAAAGCGCTCCAGAAAGCTCCGTGTGTCTTGCTGTTGTTGTTGCTGTTTCATTGCATTCTCCTTTTATTATGAGGCAACAGATTCTACTTAAACCCTAGATTCGGTGCAAGTGGCAGTGCTACACCTGCAGCAGGTGTACATTAGCTCATAATAGAAAAATTTTTATGCATATATCACGTTACCTTCTTGCGTTTCTTTTTGGCTGCAGCATGAGCAGCGCCATGGCAAGCAAAACCGACTGGTCGGTCCTGTTGTACGGCAATGCTAGTGGTCTAGGTGTACAAATGCTGAACAGCCTGGCGCAAGCCGCCACCCGTATACGCAGCGAAACAACCAATGTGATGGCACACTGCCAATATGGCAACGGTCAGGCATGGCGATTTAAGGTGTCGGAAGGTGTCGTTAAAGTAAAAAAACATATTGATTGGGTTGATACCATTAACGGGGATCATACGCTTGTGGAAGCGTTTCGTGATCTCAAAAAGAAATACCCTGCTCGTCACTATGCCATTGTGTTAATGGGCTTTGGTTCCGGCACTATTGATCTGATATGGGACAAACAAGAGCAGTGCTGGCAGTGGCCAACCAACCACACCGCTCGCGGAATTCTGTATGACCCCGATACCGGTTCACAACTTTCTACGGCGCAGCTGATTAATGCCTGTCGCCGTATTCACGAAGAAGAACTTAAAAATCAAAAGCTAGACGTTCTGATCACCGATGCCTGCGCCATGAATAGTGTTGAACTGCTCAGTGAGCTCAGCAACGATGTCGCGTACTTTTGTGGCACACAAGATGAACAGCCGCTGAATGGCCTGCCATATCATGACATCTTTAACTTGTTGAATATGCAGCAGCTGAGCCCGGCAAAATTGGTATCCGGTATTGTTGATGCTTTTAAGCAGCATTACTCACTCTTTGGCCCCGGTCACCCGGTGACGTACAGCGGCTTTGATCTGAATCGTTTGGAAGAAATACATGACATCTTTGTCATCGCCATGACATTGCTGCACGATATGCTGCAGCAGGCCGCCAGTGATGAGTTGAGAACCTATCTGTTTGAGCAACGTAACCTCACCACTGAAAGCTTGGCGTTTACCGATTATGTCGATCTATATGCCTGGCTGACCGGTATTAATGAGCTACTGCATAGTATTGGCGATCTGGTACCTAATGACCTGCGCCAGCAGTACACACAGCAGATGAGACGTCTGCGGATTGCACTTCACGGCTACGATGATGGCAGCGGCAGCAGCGGCTTGGTGGTGAACCACTGCGCGTTACTGCGTGACCGCCCAACTTTTGGCATGAATATCTACTACCCACGCCTGTGGAGTAAGTCAATTGAGAACGCCGAAACACACGATGCGTGGGTGCAGTTCATGCAGGAGAGCAGTCGGTATTTGGGGGGATAAAAAACTTACCCACCCTGGGGCAGGTACCCATGACGTTTTTCATGAGCACGGAATGCAGCGGAAGCAGCTGCTCCAGCAGCACCACCGTACATGCCCAACTTAGATCCCCATGACCCACTTCGCCAACGACGATATGAGGACAACGCATCATTGTATTCGCTATACGCATCTTGAATCGCTGCTTTTTCTTGTGCATCCTCGGTCGCCTCTATGGCATCACTCACGACGAAGCTTAATGGCTGATACCATGACTTGGTACGAGCAGCAGGAACAAAGTCATAAAGCTTTTCAGTGGCATCACGTAGTCGACGCTGCGCCGCTCGGTAATTACCCTCAACATTAAAGCCACGACGAGCGAGATAAGAAACCAAAGCAATTAAAGCAAGAATGTATGGTGTCTTTTTGTGTAGAGCAGTGCTATCAAGAGCAGAAGAAATAATTGGCAGGGTACCATTATTAGCATGCATCGCCGCAAGACGCATAAAATGAATTTGTTCATCGGGACCTTTATCAGGCACATCACCCCCTGCGATGCAGATTCCCTGCGCAAGCAAAGTGGTGGTAAGTAAAAGAAAGGTATTTTTGTTCATCATGGTATATCCCCCGTTTATATTTTTGATTTTGAATAGCCACCATAAGACAAACCGTAGTTCTCTGGCAGATGCTTCCGCTCGTGATGGCGCCATAGCGCGCTACCAACTGAACCTACAGCACCACCATACATGCCAGCCTTAGTACCCACATTAAGGAAGCGCCACTTGTTATAGGCATTAGAAGCTGCCAGGTAGCGATCATACGCACTCTCTATAACTTCTTTTCGGGTCGCATCTTCAGTGTCGTTTATTGCATCACGCACCACTAACCCTACAGGCTTGTACCACTTTTTGGTACGTGCTTGTGGCACTAAGTCATACAGTGCATTTTCTGCTGTTTTTAGGTTTTCTTTTGCTTCTTTGTATGTAGCACCAAGCTTAAAGCCGCGACGTGCCAGGTAGGACAGCAGTGCAACAAGTGCCAATACATAAGGCATTTTTTTACGTGTCGCAAGGAAATCTGTAGCTCTTACCACCGGATTCTGATCAGAGCTACGCTTTATTTGAAAACGGTCTGCGCGCAGAGGTGATCCCTTTTGTTTATAATATTTCTGCATACCGAGGCACATGTAATACCCCTTATTTTCTTCCAGTAATTTTTTACCTGCCACGTCCAATCTTTTTTCCCAGAGATAAGCATTGGACTCATTAGTAAGCTGCCCCTCAGGAGTTGGTTTTAGGGTGCTCGCTTGTTGAACAAGCCAGGGAACTTCATTAGCACGTAAACTTTCAAAGGAGATTACCTTTTGAAGATCTTTCAGATATCTCCACAACTGGGTATTCTTTTCCTCACTATTATCTCCTGCGCTGGAAATTCCTTGGGCAAACAAAGCGATGATAAGTAAAAGAAATGCGTTTTTGTTTATCATGGTATTCCCCTGTTTTTATTTTCATGGACCCCCAGATCAAGTCTGGAGCAGGCTCTCGAGAGGGTGACACTGCTTGCGTGTTATCACTTTCCGACACAGAAGCCTTTAAAGACTAAGTCCATTACTTTTTCACTGACGTTGTGTCCCGTCAACTCAGTCAGCAGCGCCAGCGCATCGTGCACTTGTGCTGCTATCAATTCATAGTGTAGAACATCGCGTGTTTCTTGCACAAGTACCGCAAGTTTTTGCTGCGTTTCTTCCAATACGTTAATTTGTCGTTGGTTCAGCAAATATGGTGAATCGTGCTGCGTATGTAGCTGTTTGACGCGCGCAAGAAGCTCGTCTTGTAGCGCGGTGATGCCGGTTTGAGTATGGGCGGAGACATTATATGTCCCATCGAGGTCCCTATTATGAGCTTCTCGCTCCGCTTCGAAGGTTTTATTTCTGGGTTCTGCCTCTATCACCGCCGCGCTACGCGGGGACAGTCGGCCAGAATGACGAGCGCTTTTCTCTTCTGCTGCCGGCTCTTTGTCAACCTTCGTCACCACCACCAACGACTTATCACCATACTGTGCAAGTAGCTCCTCATACACTTCGTTTTCGTCCACCGCCATGTCGCGGCTGCCATCGATCACCACTAACACCACGTCAGCTTGTGCTGCCTCGGCGTAGGAGCGCTCAATGCCGGCTTGTTCAATACGGTCGTCGGTACGACGTAGCCCCGCCGTATCAATAAACGTCCAGGTATAGCCGTCACGGGTCACCCCCGCTTCCACCGTATCGCGGGTAGTTCCGGCTTGGTCACTAACCAGCGCACGTTCACGACCCAGTAATGCGTTTAACAATGTCGACTTACCGGCATTAACGCTGCCCACCAGCGCAATCCGCACGCCTTCGCGTAGATGCTGCGCTGCATTAGCACTGCGCACCACTTCATCAACGGTATTTTGTACCGTGGCAATGCGGTCGCGCACTTGTTGCTCAAACGCTAGGTCACGCTGCTCTTCATCCAAAAACTCAAAACTGGCTTCAACCCAGACCGCTACTTCAAGCAGCTGCTGCTCTACCGTCTGCATAATGTTGGACAGCGAGCCTTCAACTTGTGCCAACGCCGCTTTGACCGCCGCTTGCGATGGCGCGGTAATAAGCTCGTGAATGGCTTCCGCCTGCAGCAAGTCCATCTTGCCGTTGGTAACTGCACGCTGCGAGAACTCACCAGGTCGCGCACGACGTGCGCCCACGGCGCACAGTGCATCGACAATATCGTTGATGATAAATTGATTATTGTGGCAGGTAATTTCCACGGTGTTTTCACCGGTAAAGGTACGTGGCGCTGCCATCAACAGAAAAAGAACCTGATCAAGTACACGTGCCGGCGATGTTTCGGTCGCCGGCACGGTTACGGTTCCATAATGAATAGTATGGGAAGCGCTTTCGCGTAAGGTTTTCCCAGAGGCAAGCGCCGCAAGACGATCAACAGTCTGCCATGAGTGACTACCAGAGACACGGATCAGGGCAATCG
>JASFWT010000028.1:0-7435 GCA_050049075.1 Candidatus Babelota bacterium
ACCATTAGCACCAATAACATGTTGGTGCTTTGCTACGGGTGTTGTGGTGTCATTGTAGGTACCATCCATGGTAACACCTGTAGGAACACCTCCCAAGAATGTTGTACCGAGAGCGTCTGAGCTCATTGAGTACAGGCGATCAGCATACGCATATTTGTCATCAGTCCACTGTTTGTCTTTGAGCTCAACTTTTTCTGCTTCGCGAGCAAAGAGGTTGTAACCAAGGTCAAACTTGATACCACGGAACGTACCCGCAAGGGCTACAACCGCATCCACTTGGTGACCAAGGGTGACGTTACAGTCTTTGGTGAGTACGTTTGCCAGAGGAAATACGCCACTTACTTTGTGCTCCATGCCCATAGTGTAGTGGCTGCTGCTGTCCGCAACGGTGCCGGTGTTATGACCAACGCCGATGGTGCGTTTTACGGTTGCTTCAAAACCATAGCGCCAGTCAGCGACTGCTTTCAGCGCAACTTGCAGGTTCTTTTTGCAGACTGCTTTAAAGTTTGCTCCCAGGCTAGCACCCAGCATGGTGTGACCACCGTTGCCAACCATAGGTTCAAAGACCCATTCACCAGTTGCAGAGTTACCGGTTGGTACTACAAGGTTTACGCCGAGGTTAGCGCTGAACTTTTTACGGTTGAAGAAATTCCAACCAAAGCCAACGTTTACATCGCCAACACTAAACTTACCTTGCTTTTTCGTGCTCAGCTTCGCTTTTGAAAGCGCTGCTTGCTTCACGTGCTTATTGGTTGTGCCGAGTGTTTTGGTCAGCGAGCCACCAAAAAAGTCAGCGAGACCTTTGCCAGCGCCACCTGAGTTTGCAGGACTTGCTGATGCGGTACCGCTTACTGACATGTTCATGTTAGTGTTTGCTTGTACCAGCGGGGTGTTCACGTGGAAGCAGAGGCCGGGCAGCAGGCTGTCTAGCGATTGGTTCCAGCTAAGGCGAGCACCATATGCTACACGCTCTGGTTTAAGACTTACGGTGCCGTACATTGGCAACTCGGTCAGTGCTTGGTAGTCGGTTGTTGGTGAGTGATCAATGTCACTACCTTCAAAATCACCAGACTTTGCTGTTGTTGATTTAGCAACAGTAATCTTACCAGTGGTGCCTTGACCAAACCATTTGGCGATATCTTCGTTGTTATTTGTCTTGCTGTAGAACGGTGACACCATGATAGTTGCACCGAGGTTGTTATCATTTGCTTTTGCGCAGAAATGATTGTTGCCAGCGAAATCAAGTGCAGCGTCACTGCCTTCATCGCGGTGGTTTAGAAAGGTACGGTCGCCGTATACTTTTGCACCAGCAGAGCTGATAGCAAGAGCGCTCAGCAGTAAGCCGCGTACTACCTGTTTCATAGATACTTCTCCTGTAAAAGCTGCGGCACGCGCACGGCGCAGTGTGCAGCTCAGTATTGTTTTTACCTTCGCAAATGTAGACGACATTCGCATTCACAACAGATGCGTTACCAACCAGTTGTGTTTTAGACGGGCCGATACTAGAACTAAAAAAGAGAAAAAGGCAACAAATTAGCGGCTGGCTCGCTAATTTGTTGCCCCCGTTGAAAGCCGGGGGCAGAGGTGAGTAGTGAATGTCATCCTGAGCACTCGCAAGAGCTGTCACCCTGACGTATGTCAGGGCCCAGTGCGTAACCGCTGCCAATAAAAAATAAAAAGACGATGGGACATCAACCAGAACGCGCCATCGTCTCTTTTATTTAATATGGAAGTTAGTGTGCGCTGGATCCTGAGATAAACTCAGGAAGACGGGCTGGTGGACGTCATTATGAACAGTTGACTCCCCGGCCCCTTAGACATTTACTCCCCGGACTTGATCCGGGGTCTATCTCTCTGGGTTCCGGGTCAAGCCCGGGAAGTTTCTTTTCAGAACCCAGTGCGTCATGATGACAGGATGTTAAAAATTAAAAGACCCCGAGATTTCTCTCGAGGTCTTTCATTTTTTCGTCGCTTAGTTAGTTGGTTACTACTTTAGCGATATCCCGGGTTCATGCCGAAGGCTGAAGCCCCGGGAATTTGTAAAGACGTAGCGCAAAGCGCTACAACCTTAATTAGAACGTAAAGCCAAGCTTACCGAACAGATCCCAAGAGACCAGTGCGCGATTTGCATTGTGTGCATCAAACTCAAAACCACCACCAACAGTCAGGCTGACTGGCAGTTTCTTGAGGCCACCAAAGCTAAGAGCACCACTTACTTTATGAGTAGTTTGTGATGGTGTTTGGCACGCCATGGTTGATACGTAGTGTGTCGCAGTGCTGTTTTTGTCACCCAGAGCGGCGCCAGCAGAGTCTTTGTCTACTGTCTTTGTGCCTTGAGACTGGATAGGACCTTCAACGGTGAAGTCATTGCTACCTACGATACCACCACCAGCGGTGCTTACGTCAGCAGCAGCGGCAAGCAGGCCGTACTGGTTGTCGAACCACTTGTTGCTTGTTTTTAGCTTTACGCTTTCTTCTTCACGGAAGTTCAAGCTGTAGCCAGCATCAATGGTGCACTTCTTAAAGGTAAAGCAGAAACCACCATTCAGACCAAATTGGCTGCCTGGGGTAACATCTACTTCACGACGAAGTGCGTTTGCGGCTGGTACTGCGCTGTCACCTGCGTGTTTGATCAGGTTGCGATAGTGGCCAGCATTTACCAGTTTCTCTGTTTTGTGGTTGTAGATACCAAGAATACGGTGCTCGCTGCCTTCAAACGTGTAGCGATAGTTCGCACCAAGTTTCAGGTCAAGACCCATGTTTTTGGTTTTATGTCTCCACAGGTTAAAGCAACCACCCAGGTAGCCGCCAAAGGCAAACTTGCCTGCGGTACCCATCACTGGTTCAAAGATGTGGTTAGCTTTTGGCTTGTTGCTTACTGGTACCACGAACGTCAAACCACCATCTACACAGTAGTCAGCTTCGTTAATGAAGCGGTAGCCAAGGCCAGCCATTACATCAGGTACGTTGGTAATTTGGCGCTTGGTAGCATCCATTTTACCGTACGCAAGAGCGTCTTGAGTTGCTTTAGCGCCTTTGGTGAAGGTAGTACCGCTAAAGTATTGTCCCAGTGTTGCGCCTACTTGCCCATCGGTTGTTGCCGCGTTAGCAGTGCCGGTTGCTTTGAAGCCAAGCTCATGCTCAACACGAACAACTGGTACGTTTACAAAAAATGACAGACCTTCAACGGTGCTGTTCAGATTTTGATGCCAGCTAATTTGGCCACCAAACTCTTTACGTTTTGGTGCCAATTCAACCGTACCATACATGGCTTTAACGGTATCGGCTGTTGTTG
The DNA here is from genome assembly GCA_050049075.1 of Candidatus Babelota bacterium. Lineage (GTDB taxonomy): Bacteria > Babelota > Babeliae > Babelales > JAUPTZ01 > JASFWT01. The sequence continues at coordinate 3,296 of JASFWT010000028.1, forward strand.
GGGCATGGTCAAGTTGATGACCATAGAGGCCTTTATCATCATGGAAAACAGTGGTACTTGTACCATCGTTTGCCACAACATGGATCTTGCCATCGCGATCAGCATCTACACCGCCACCACCAAAGTATGCTGCTGCATCTTTTTCATTGTGTGACTGACGTACGAAACCGCTCACGTGTACGGTTGCACCAAACTTCTTTGTGCTTGCCGCAGAACCACCCATGCAGTTGAGATCTGCATTTTGTGTATGGGTGTCTTTAACAGACAAATACGTATGGTTAGAAAATTTTGCGGCGTTCGCTGCGCTGACCATCATGGCAGCAGCTAGCAGGCCCTTCAAAATTTTTTTCATATATATACTCCTTACCATAATGGTTTTACAACACGCGGATGCTTTACTCCACAAGACCACCCTGTACCTCCACTCTCACAAGAGAGTGGCGAGAAAGCGAGATGCGTTACCTTGTGCGCGTTGTACGCTGTATGCGAAGTGACGATACTACCTGGTAATCGGCAAATGCAAGTAGGTCGAATTTTTTTTTGAAAAAGAAGTGCCCATTGGCAGGGGGGATTGGTAGCGTCGGAGTTTGGAAGGGCCCTGTGGGAGGGGTTATCCGGTGACTTGTCCACGGGCAATCTAACATTGGCATTGGTGCCTGTTTGCCGTTTGTTTTGGTTGATCAGTGGGGCGAGACTTTGTACTAGAGATGTCATTCTGAAGCACAAGAGATGTCATTCTGAACTTGTTTCAGAACCCAGTGCGTAGACACTTTCGATAATTGATACGAGGCGATGATACATCAACCCCAATGTGCTATCGACACTTTTCTTTTATGTGGGAGTCAGTGTGCTCTGGGCCCTGACATGCGTCAGGATGACATCTCACTCCGCGGTCATCCTGACGCATGTCAGGAAAAAAAAAGACCCCGAGATTTCTCTCGAGGTCTTTTAACTTTGTGCCACTTAAAGAGCGGAGTGCTCCTTTAGCGACATCGGCCGGTTCAGCTTAGAAGCAGAAGCCAACTTTAGCCCAGATAGCCCAAGAAGCTACTGAGTCGTTGTTGCTGCCAACTTCGTACTCACCACCCATGCCAACACGTACTGGCTTAGCAGTGTTGAATTGGTAGCCGAACGAACCGCCAACTTTGTGCGTCAACTGTGAAGGAGTCGTGCAACCCTTTGTGCTGATGTGGTAGCGAGCTTCGTTTGGTGCAGTCAGTGGTGAACCAGCAGTGTCTGATTGTGTACCAGTTGTTACGCCATCACGTTGGATTGGACCACCGATGGTGTGTTGACCAGCATTCCACGCAGAGTCGGCAGCAAAGCCGCTCTCAACTGCAGTAGCTGATTTACCAACAACTGCTGAAGTACCGGTTGTTTTGAAGCGGTATCCTACATAGCCGAGACGGTTATTTGTCCAACCAAGTGGGTTTTTCATTTTAACCGTTTCTTCTTCACGGTAGTGAAGGTTGTAGCTTGCATCAAAGCTCCACTGGTTCCAGAGGTATGCTACACCAGCGTTAGCATCAACTTGACTGCCGGGAGTAACAGTAACGTCAGTTACCAACTCGTTAGCAGCTGGTTTTGAGGTGCTTGCGCCGTGGCGAATTGTAGCGCGGTAGATGCCAGCATCAACAAGGCGGCTGTTTACGTGATCCCAAACATTCAATACGCGGCGTTGGCCAGCGCGGAAGAAGTAGGTGTAATCAACACCAGCGTTGAAATCAAGGCAGCTCTTCTTGTCGTCTGAGCGCCACAGGTTGAATACCGAGTTCAAGCTTGCGCCCAAACCAAAGTGTTTGCCATTTCCAGCAACTGGTTCGCACAGGAATTCGCCAGTTGGTGTTGTGCCAGTAGGAACTACTACGTTAGCAGAAGCGCTTACATTGTAGTCAGCTTCCTTTAGGAACTGCCAGCCAAGAGATGCACGTACGTCTGCGATAGCAAACTTGGTATCTTGGACTTTTTGCCAAGCTACTTTTGCGTGAGTGAGCTCTTGTTGGCCTGCGCCGACAGAAACGATCTTGCCGAGAGAAAGGCCGCTCATGAAGTCTTTAAGGTCTTTACCGCGACCACCAACTGCGTTGTCAGCAGCAGAGGCAACAGACTCTTCAATCTTCATATTCATGTGGCTACGTACACCAACGACAGGAGCGCTTACACTGAATGAAAGACCATCCATGATGCGACCCATGTCTTGGTTCCATGCTAGGTGAGCACCGTACTCTTCGCGCACAGGAGCGAAAGTAACTGTTCCGCCCATAGCGTGGTTTGAGTCACCGCCAGCCTGTGGCATGGTTGTTGGTACACGCTCAATTGCCGCACCAAACACGTGAGTGTCTGCTACTGACAGGTTCTTTGTGTCACCGGTAACGATGATTTTGCCAGCAGGTGCTGTTGTACCAGTGCCATTTCCTGCACCAAAGTATTTACCAACTTCAGCGGTGTTATGTGAGCGACGGTAGTAACCTGTTACGCTTACGTCGGCACCGATCATGCCTTTTTTGTTGCAGTTAGCTGCTGATACTGAAGCGTTCATCAAGGCGTTGTCGCCGATAGAGTCACGCGCAGTCAGAAAGGAACGATTTGACTTGTCAGCAGCGCCAGCGCTACTTACAAGGAGCATCGCGCCCAAAAGGCCGTGTATGATTTTCTTCATACGTTATTTCTCCTACGTTATTGAATAACTTTGTTGTGCTGTAAGTGTGCACGATGGCAAGCCAATATGCCCATTCACAGCGCTCTTACTGTTGTGTGTTGTCTTGTGCGTTGGCAACACTATAAGAACAGGAGGGCGATTACAAGACTTTTGAAATAAATATTTTTCGAAAGGGTCCTAGGGGAGGGGTAAATGATTAAAAAGACAGAGGCCTTATCTTCTTATGAAGGTAAGGCCTCTGTCTTGAAACTATCTTGAGATAGTGCTTAGTATACTGCATCCCAGTTGGTTGCGGTGGTTTCTTGCTCCATATTAGGAACACTGGTTCCTGTTGGGACATTAACCCAACTTTCACCGATTTTGTAGGTGTTGAGGATGTCGGCACTCCAGTGTTCGTGAGAGATGAGTCGCTTGGTTCCCGTAGTGGTAGCGTCGTCGTTTGTTTCAACATTACCACTAGTAGTAGATGTTCTGTAGTTAAGATTTTCACTGCCGCCAAGAGCAAGGAAGACAAGCATGAAGTGGAGGCGTGTTGTCCATCTGCCACCAGTTTCAAACTGTGTTTTGAAATTATTCGCAAGGCGGAGTACGCCGCGTTGAGCCTCAAGAGATTCTTGCGAATGCAGGTTGACGGCTTCACCTATTTTACTCATAAGACCTGGACGTGTTGCAATATACTCAAAGAGCGTCGCAATTTTCTCTGCATTAGGATAGCGCAGGTCAGCTCCTGTTAGGCCGTTGTCTTGCTCGATCCAGCCATCATTAATGTCATTTGTACCTGTTTCTGTGAAGTTACGCAAAACTTGGGTGAAGTATTCTGCTGTTACAATATTCGGATTATTATCACGAATAATTTCCAGTACGTTGTCTAGCCATGGGCCAAAGAATGAGCTTCGAGAGGCGAGTGTTCCTGGGGCAACAGAGGCGGCATCACTAAAGGTTGCTTTGAGGCCAAGCGCAAGCTTGGTGAAATCCTTCAGGCTGTGGTGGTTTACATTCATTCCATACCCGCGATTGTCTAGGTCGTAATGTCTAAGCCAAGCATCAGCATGGAGGACTCCACTACCAACTCCTGTTTCTTTAGCTATTTCATCATTTAAGAACTTATAGATTCTTCCTGATGCATCAGCTGCCTGTGCGAAGAAATGGTATCCTTTGATGTGGCTCGGGTGGCGCGCAAGCCAAGAGAGGCCATCAAAGAGGGCTGCGCGGAAGTGGCCGCTTTTCATCAGCATGGAAGTTGTATCATACTCTTCCCCGTGACTTTGATTAGCAGAGCCGTTACTGCGATTGTTGATTTCCTGAATATATGTTTCAAATAAATCGCGATTTGTTTTATATGACCCGTGATCTGCTGCAGGGTCTGTTAGCGTAGGCCAGGTGATAACATTTTTCCAAAGGTTTACATACTCATTATAAAAGGTTTTTTGGCTCGTAAACGTTGGCACCATCTCATATTTTGTCTCTGTCGGGTGGTGCGG
>JASFWT010000029.1:0-7393 GCA_050049075.1 Candidatus Babelota bacterium
AACACACTCTTTTCGCGCCACTTTCATTTTCTGGTATCGGTGTGCATACTGGGCAGCACGCTATCGTGAGGCTGCAGCCGGCACCAAGCAATACCGGTATTGTCTTTCGTGTGGCGGGGCATGAGAATGCGTCGTTTGGTCTGGGCAGTGCTACGCCGACGGCGGCACCGCATGCCACGTTGTTGGCTACGCCTTGCTGGCGCCTGAGTACCGTGGAGCATTTGGTTGCTGCCCTGTGGGCGATGCGTATTGATAACATTATTATTACGGTCGATGGGCCAGAGATGCCGATTATGGATGGTAGCTCATTGCCGTTTATATTGTTGTTGCAGCAGGCGGGCGTGCAGACACAAGAAGCGCCACGCCGCTATCTGAGTGTTGCGCAGACCAAGCGCTGGGAAGATGCGAAGCGCAACGGCTTTATTGAGATTGCGCCGCCACGCGTAGATCAAGAAGAGCTTGAGCTTGTCTACGAAGCTGAGAGCGGCACGCATGAGATGGTCCTAACCCCAGAGTTATTTATGCGCGAGATTGCGCCAGCGCGAACCTGTGGCCTTTTAGGGCAGCTGCCGCAGCTGCGAGCGATGGGGTTAGCGCGAGGGTCGACCGCAGGGAATACCATTGTGATAGGTGACAACCGGCAGTACCTCAATACGCCGCGATTTGCCGACGAGCCAATGCGACACAAGGTACTGGATTTAGTTGGTGATCTGATGCTGCTGGGCTATCCCCTTGCAGGAAGTATCCATGCGCGTAACACCGGTCATAGTTTTAATAGGGAAGTGGTTGTCGACTACCTCTCTAATCCACTGAGCTGGTTTTTACAACCAGCCGAACAGCCTAAAGATGTCGCGATACGAGAGGAACAAAAAGAGTGCCAGCACCAGTCCTAAGCCGGTCATCATAATAAGCTCTTTAAGTTTCTCGTGAAGAGGGCGGCCGATGATAGCCTCGAGGGTAATAATAAAGAAGCGTCCGCCATCAAAGGGAACAATAGGAATCAAGTTCATAACCGCAAGGCCAACGCTGATGACACCAATTAGGTGAAGAAAGTTTGTTAGGCCGCTTTTGGCTCCTTCAAACGTGCGAGAGAGCATCGCAACGGGGCCACCAACCCCATCAAGGGTGCGTTGTTTGAACATGTTGCCCAGGCCGCGTACCGTTTGCCATACGTAGCTGTGAGTGATAGCAACACCGCGGCGAATGGCAGTCAGTAGGCTGTTGTATTCATATTCACCTTCGATTGGCTTGGCAGCAACTTCAAGGCTGACGCCAAGCGAACCTGTTTGAGAGTTGGTGTCTTTTTTGGCGATCGTCACCGTGTTTGTTATCTCTTGATTGCAGCGGTTTAGGTGGAGTGCCATCTTTTTGTCGGCAGAATTACTGATCGCTTGCAGAAAGCCGGTAAGTTCGTTTGGAGTCTTTTCACTTTGTTGTGAGAATGTTACGTCGTTGTAGCCACGCAGTACGTCGCCTTTTTTGATGCTATGTTTTTCTGCCGCGCTCTCTTTTACCACGGTAGCGATTGTTATCTCAGTGCGCGTTTTTTGGATGTGGCCAATCAGGGTGACGCTAAAAACGAAGTAGGCTAACAAGATGTTGAAGCCAATGCCGCCCAGCAGTACCAGCGTTTTTTGCCAGTAGGGTGCGCTTGACTGTGGGCCGCTTGTGTTTTGTGGTAGTCCTTCACCATCGTCGTCCATTCCTTCGATGGCGCAGTAGCCGCCCAGCGGTAGCAGGGAAAGGCGAAATTCACAGTCCCACCAATTAAAGTGCAGGAGCTTTGGGCCAAAGCCGATAGAAAAGGCGGGGGTGCGAAAGCCAAATGCCTTGGCAAAGAGGAAATGCCCGAACTCGTGTGCAGTAATAAGGACGCCAAAACCGAGTGCAGCGCTTATGAGTGGGAGCAATGTGTTAGATGTCTGATTGCAGAGGGCGGCGAACATGATTGTTTTCCTTTACCTTATATAGAGAGGCTGCTCTTGAGCCGAAATGAAAAGAGGATTTGGTGGGTACAGGCGGCGAAGATATCACACCCCCCAGATCCCGTCTACGCTTTTAGGTGCAGTATAAAGAACGGAATAGCCTAGAGCCCGCGTTTTTTTGCTTGAAAAAATTGTAAAAATAGTTACAATTAACCACATCGTAAGCAGCTTTCGAACGGAAAGTATCTGCAAACTCCCGTAGTTTTGAGAGAAATCTCTGCCCATGATCGCAAGCAATTAGACGTGCTTGCGTATGTTTTTTTAAACGCTCCTCGGCCATGTGTGTCGTTTTTTAGGAAGGTAATATGCCAACAGTTAATCAGCTCGTGCGAAAAAGTCGCAAGTCCGCCGTAGTCAAATCAGACTCTCCAGCGCTTAAGCGTTGTCCTCAGCGTCGTGGCGTGTGTACTCGTGTCTACACAACTACACCAAAGAAACCAAACTCCGCGCTTCGTAAGGTTGCTCGTGTGCGCCTCACTAATGGCATGGAGGTAACGGCGTACATTGGTGGAGAGGGGCATAATCTGCAAGAGCACTCTGTGGTATTGGTTCGCGGTGGTCGTGTGAAAGATTTGCCTGGTACTAAGTATCACATTGTTCGTGGTGCGCTTGATACTGCTGGCGTAGAGGGTCGTAAACAGTCTCGTTCGCTCTACGGAGCTAAAAAGCCTAAAGGAAGTTAATTATGCCAAGGCGTAAATCAGTCAATCTTGTTCGCGACATCGGCGTAGACCCTCGCTTTGAGTCTGCGGTTGTTCAAAAACTTATTAATGTTGTCATGGAGCGTGGCAAAAAAGATATCGCTCGCCGCATTGTGTATGGTGCGTTCGATATTCTTGAAGATCGTGCAAAGGGTGACAAGGAAAAGGCGTACGGTATTTTTGAGCGTGCGTTGCAAAATATTCGCCCAGGCGTAGAGGTTCGTGCTCGCCGTGTTGGAGGTGGTGTGTATCAAATTCCAACTGAAGTTCGTCCGGTTCGCGCAAATGCGCTGATGCTTCGTTGGTTGCTGCAGGCTGCTAAGAAGCGTGGTGGTAAGAGCATGGAGCAGCGCTTGGCAAATGAGTTGATGGATGCGGCGCAAGGGAATGGCGCAGCGGTTAAGAAGAAAACCGACGTGCATCGTATGGCAGAGTCTAACCGTGCGTTCTCGCACTATTCATGGTAAGTGAGCTGAGGGAAAAATGAGCATCAAAGGTAAAGACCTTAATAGATATCGCAACATTGGTATTATGGCTCACATTGACGCCGGTAAAACAACAGTTACCGAGCGTATTCTCTTTTATACCGGTGTGTCTCATAAGATTGGTGAGGTTCACGAGGGTGAAGCAACCATGGACTGGATGGAGCAAGAGCAGGAGCGTGGTATTACGATTACTTCTGCGGCGACCACCTGTTTTTGGAAGGATCACCAAGTAAATATTATTGATACCCCTGGTCACGTTGACTTTACTATTGAAGTAGAGCGTTCGTTGCGTGTGCTTGATGGGACCGTAGCGGTTTTTTGTGGCGTAGGTGGTGTGGAGCCGCAGTCTGAGACAGTATGGCGTCAGGCTGATCGTTATAAAGTTCCGCGTATTGCGTTCGTGAACAAGCTGGACCGTATTGGCGCTGACTACTTTGAGGTTGTTGGTGAGGTGCGTGATAAGCTTGAGGGCAACCCTCTTGCTATGCAAATTCCGGTTGGTGAGTCTGAGGACTTCTATGGCATCATTGATGTGTTGACCAATAGGATGGCGACCTTTGATAAGGGAGATAGGGGCGCTGAGGTTGATTGGCAAGGTGTGCCAGCTGAGTTTGCTGACAAGCGCGAAGAGATGTATGAAGATATTGTTGAGGCGGCTTGCGACTTTGACGATGATCTCGCTGAGAAGTACCTTGGCGGTGAAGAGATCTCGAACGACGAAGTTAAAGCAGCCTTGCGCAAGGGGGTTCTGCAGCAAGAAGTGACCCCAATGTTCTGCGGTACCGCATTTAAGAATAAGGGTGTGCAGTTGTTGTTGGATGCAGTTGTTGATTATCTGCCATCCCCGTTGGATGTGCCGGCGATTGTTGGTACCGATGTTGATGGCGAAGGTGAAATCATTCGCAAGTCCGAAGATGGTGAGCCGTTCTCTGCGCTCGCATTCAAAATCATGACCGATCCATTTGTGGGTACACTTACCTTTGTTCGTGTGTACTCCGGTGTGCTTGATGCAGGTTCATATATATATAACCCGCGCAAGCGTTCTCGTGAGCGTATTAGTCGTATTGTTCGTATGCATGCGATTAAGCGTGAAGAGGTTAAGTCGGTTGGTGCTGGTGACATTGTGGCCGTTGTTGGCCTGAAAGATGTCGTAACCGGTGACACGTTGTGTGATGAAAAGAATCAGGTTCTGTTGGAATCTATTAACGCGCCAGAGCCAGTGCTGAGTGTGGCTATTGAGCCAGACGGAAAAGGTGAGTACGAAAAGATGACTATTGCGCTTCGTAAGATGATGCAAGAGGATCCATCTTTCCGCTTTAGCGTTAATGAGGAAACAGGTCAAACCGTTATTTCCGGAATGGGTGAGCTTCACCTTGATATTATTGTTGATCGCCTGAAGCGTGAGCACAAGGTGTTGGCAACTCAAGGACGTACGCAGGTTGCGTATCGTGAAACCTTCCAGAAATCTATCGAGATTGAGGGCAAATTTGTTCGTCAATCTGGTGGACGTGGTCAATACGGACATGTGTGGTTGCGCCTTGAGCCGCGTGAGCGTGGCGAAGGCTTTGAGTTTGGCAACGAGCTTGTCGGTGGAAGCGTTCCAAGAGAGTATGTTCCTGCTATTGAAAAGGGTATCCGTGAGGCAATGGATAATGGCGTAATTGCTGGTTATCCAACTGTCGACTTCAAGGCGGTCATCTATGATGGCTCGTTCCACGATGTGGATTCCTCTGAAATGGCATTTAAGATCGCCGCTTCTATGGCTTTCCGTGAAGGTGTCACCAAGGCTTCTCCAGTCTTGCTTGAGCCGATCATGAAGGTTGAAGTGATTACCCCAGAAGAAAATATGGGTGATGTGATGGGTGACCTCAACTCCCGTCGCGGTCGAATCCTTGGTATGGAAGCACGTAAGGGTGCGCAGGTTGTACAGGCAGAGGTGCCGCTGGGCGAGATGTTCGGTTACACCACTGATTTGCGATCGATGACCAAGGGGCGCGCAAGTTCATCGATGCAACTTGAGATGTATCGTGAAGTGCCACGCAACGTGCAAGAGCAAATTGCGGCACAGAAGTAGTAGTAGTCTTAGCGAATAAAAGGATACAGTATGGCTAAAGGCGTATTTAATCGAGATAAAGAACACTGTAATATCGGTACGATCGGTCACGTTGATCACGGTAAGACTACCTTGACTGCTGCGATCACTCGTGTGCTCGCCGATGAAGGTATGGCAGAGAAGCGTGATTTCAGTCAAATCGACAACGCTCCTGAAGAGCGCGAGCGTGGTATTACCATTGCTGCTTCACACGTTGAGTATGAAACAGCGAAGCGTCACTATGCGCACGTTGACTGCCCAGGTCACGCTGACTACGTGAAAAACATGTTGACCGGTGCAGCACAAATGGACGGTGCTATTTTGGTAGTATCTGCTGCTGATGGTCCAATGCCTCAAACACGTGAGCACATTCTTCTTGCTCGCCAGGTTGGTGTGCCAACTATGGTTGTGTTCCTGAACAAAGTAGACATGGTTGACGATCCTGATCTGATCGAACTAGTTGAAGAAGAAATTAAAGATCTTCTGAACCAATACGGTTTCGATGGCGACTCAATTCAATTCGTTCAAGGTTCTGCGCTGAAAGCGTTGAACGGCGAAGACAAAGAAATCGGTCATGACGCTGTCATGAAGCTGATGACTGCGGTGGATGAGCATATTCCAACGCCAGAACGTGATACTAACAAGCCATTCTTGATGCCAATCGAGGACGTGTTCTCCATTTCAGGTCGTGGTACCGTGGTGACAGGTCGTATCGAAACTGGTTCGGTCAAAATTGGTGAAGAGGTAGAAATTATTGGTTTCAAAGAAACCACTAAGACTACCGTTACCGGTATCGAAATGTTTAACAAAGAAATGACTGAGGGTCTTGCTGGTGATAACGCTGGTATCCTCATTCGTGGTATTAAGAAGGACGAAGTTGAGCGTGGGCAAGTTCTGGCTAAGCCAGGTTCTATTACCCCGCACAAAAAGTTCAAGGCGAAAGTCATTGTACTTACCAAAGATGAAGGTGGCCGTCACAGCCCGTTCTTCCAAGGTTACCGTCCACAGTTCTACTTCCGTACAACTGACGTAACTGGTTCCGTAACTCTGCCTGATGGCGTTGAGATGGTTATGCCAGGTGATGAGGTTGACTTCAGTGTAGAGCTGATCAGCCCAGTAGCAATGGACAAAGGTCTGCGCTTCGCTATTCGTGAAGGCGGCCGTACCGTTGGTTCTGGTGTAGTAACAGAAATTGTTGAGTAGGAAATATGAAAAAACAAAAGATCTGTTTGACGCTTAAGTCATATGATCACCAACTACTCGACACTGCGGTAAAGCAGATAGCGTTGGCAACAAAGCGAACCGGTTCCCAAGTGGTGGGACCGGTTCCGTTGCCGACCAAGAAACGGTATTTCACCGTGCTGCGCTCTCCGCATGTTGATAAGAAGTCACGAGACCAATTCGAATTGTCAACGCACAAGCGTGTTCTCTACATCGTGTCCCCTGCAGAGCAGACTATGGACGCCCTGATGAAGTTGAACATCTCTGCTGGTGTTGACGTCGAAATTAAGTAGGATAGGCGCACATAATGAGTACGTTGAGCCAGGTACCAGGAAGAAATGTAGGAATGACGCAAGTCTTTGATGACGCGCGTAATGCGATTCCCGTTACGGTAATATCATGCGGCGCATGGTACGTAACACAAATAAAAACTGCAGAACGCGATGGGTACGACGCGCTGCAGGTCGCACAGCTTCGCAAGCGCTACAAGGCGCATGGGTTTGCTGCTGAAATGTTGAAAAAGAAAAGTCGCTTCTTCGAGATGATTCGCGAAGTACGTTGCGACGACATCAACGGATATGAAGTTGGCCAAGCTGTTTCTGTCGGAGACATGTCTCTTGAAAAAGGAAACACTGTTAAGGTCACTGGTACCGGCACAGGCCGTGGATTCCAAGGTGTAGTAAAACGATGGAACTTTGCTGGTGGTCCTGGTGGCCACGGTTCTAATTTTCACCGTAAGCCGGGTTCCATTGGTAACATGTGTAGTCAAGGTAAGGTCCTGAAAGGGAAAAAATTACCTGGTCACATGGGTGCACACACCGTCACCACTAAGGGCTTGGAAATTGTACAAGTTGATGCAGAGCAAGGAATTGTTCTGATTAAAGGCGCCGTACCTGGACGTAAGAACTC
>JASFWT010000074.1:0-4737 GCA_050049075.1 Candidatus Babelota bacterium
GCCCGAAGCAAAACGCATTTTAATGCCAGTACCGTTTGATGTTGGGCAATGGTATAAGATGTATGCTGAACCAACGAAGCAATACTGTGAGGAGCATGGCCTCGATTTGCATATTACCGAAGACGATGATTTTTCAGGATTATTTCGCAGAGTAGAACGCTACCTTGATGATGCAGATGTATTGTTTATACCGGAAGGAAATCTACTTCTTGAAATGCATCGCAACCTTGGTGTGCTGTGCGCAGACAAGGAAACACCGTTCTTTAATGGCCATGATTGGGGCGTGCGTACCAGCGCGGCGCTCGGATATGCTATGTCACTGATGCCTCTTGGTGAGCGTGCTGCAGCATATGCCGAACGCATTCTTTTTAATGGCGAGCGAGCATGTGACTTACCGATTATTCAGCAGGCAGACACTCGTCACCCCTTAGTTAATCTTACTATTGCTGCAGAGCAAGGTCTTGATGCTGTAGCGCTTCAAGAAAGAACCAAGTCAGTTGTAGGTATAGAGTTTCTTGAGACTCGCGAAGGGTGACATTTTCGATTGTTTGACTACACTACGCCTTTACACCACACAGAACAGTCTCTTTTTTGTTACTTTATAAAAGGATTCGTGCAATGAAGTATCGTTTGAAGTCGTTAGTGTTGGTTGGTCTTTTGTGTGGTGGGTTTGCGCACGCGTCATCTGGTGATATGTCGCCAGGCAAGGGTGGCGCAGGAAAAGAGTTCCATGTTTTAGTAACACGAACAGGCGCCTCTTCTTTAGATCCGCAGCAAAGTATTTTGCGCTTTATGCAGCGAGCGTTGCCCGGTGTATGGTTTAGGACACGCAACCTGTTGCAAGAACGTATGTTTCAGATGCAGGTACAAAGTGCTTTGCAGCAAGTAGTATCTACGGTCATTACCAGCCATATTCAAGCTCGGGCTGCTGAAGGAGTTGCTTTAACGCCTGATCAGGTGACGATTGAACCTGAGACTATAGAAGAATGGCGAACTCAAATCATAGCCGAACACGGAGAAGCACTTCGTGCAGAAGTGGAAGGGAAGCTCAAGGGGCTTGATGAGCTCTTTGATGCCATTGTAAAACCCTACCTGGAAGAAGATATAACGTGGAGTACCTTTGATGAGCGCTTTCAACTGCGCGAGCGTGTTGGCGCGTTTGTTACGGGAGTTGACGGTATGATTGGTGCACTTCCTTTCCTTGTTCGTGCTTTTACTACTGAAGCACTTGCGGCGCAGGCAGCGACATGGCTGCAGACTAACTGGTCGTTACTAAAGGGTGTGCTGTCAGTGATGAGTGCTGTTGCTGTAGCACCGGAGCATATTGCGCCCATCGCAGGAGACTCTGCCGGTGAAGTAGCTGAAATGTTCGGTCTACTTGATCAAGGTATGGATATCTATACACGCATGGCACATATTGCAATTGCGGTGACTGCTGGCAATGCAGGCAATGTTAAGAAAGGCTTTTACTGTGCTTTAATGTATGCGCTGCGTAGCGACTGTTTGCCAGCAGCGCTTGCCGTGCCAGTCCTATTTATTTCTGATATCCCTGCACCGACAGATGGTGATGTTGTTGCACCAAGCATATACAACAGTTTTGCTGTTGATGGTAATCATCCAGAGCTTGCTGTGTACTTCCGTACCCACGGTGAGGCGCGGGTTGGCTACTTGATGCCTTTTGTTGATAATCCAGAAGGACTTGATCCTTATTTGCAAATGTTACTGAATCTTATCTGGCAGGGAATTCAGAGTGATATAGCAAAGAAGAATGCCGAAGCTGCTGCTTTTGCACAAATGCTTGGTATACCGACAGCTGGGACCGATGGTGATGGAGATGGCGGTAGTGGTAGTGTTACCGGCTCTGCCGAGAGTGGCGTGAAACCGTAACAGCCGCTATACTGTCGCCCATGACAAAAAAGCAAACCCCCTTAATGGCGCAGTACTTTGAGATACGGCAGCAATATCCCGATGCGATGCTGCTGTTTCAAGTGGGCGACTTTTACGAACTTTTCTTTGATGATGCGATTAATGCATCTCAATTCCTCGCCATCACGCTGACAAAGCGCGGTAAAAATAATGGCGAAGACATTCCGCTGTGTGGCGTGCCGGTGCACGCCCTCAGCCATTACCTGGTTAAGCTGGTCAAAGGTGGTTTCACTGTTGCTTTGTGTGACCAAGTTTCCAAACCAATGCCGGGGACCGTAGTAAAACGCGCGGTTACTCGCGTGTACTCGCCTGGCACGCTTACCGACGCACAATTATTAGATGAAAAAGCAGCTTCATACGTTTGTACGGTGGTGCCTCATGCGGCGCGCGGGCAGTACGGCGTACTGTTTACCGAGTTGCTGACGGCACATGTGGCAGCAACTACCATCAGTAGTGATAATCCACGCCTGCTTGAAGCAGAGCTCGGGCGTTTCTTTCCTGATGAGGTCGTCATTCCCCCGGGGCAGACCGAAGAGTTAAAGCAGCATTTGCTCTCGTTAGGGTATACCGTAACGCCATTTCGCTCGCATGCTGATGAGACACCATTAACACCCGATGACATGTTCCGTGACCAGACCGCACTACCGTGGCTACAGGAACGGTTTGCCGAGCCGCTGCGCACGCAGCTGGAAAAAGAGGCAAGTGTGCTGGGAAGTATGGAACTGCTGTATCGCTATTTATCTCGCAATCAGCCATCATCTTTAGAGCAGCTTTCATCCATTTCTTTTTATGAACCCGCTTCGTTTGTGCAGCTTGATCCAGCGACGCAGCGCAATCTCGAATTAGTCACGAATAGCGAGGGTGGCAAGGGACATACACTCTTTCGTGTGATTGATCGTGCCCAGACCGCGATGGGTTCGCGTCTGCTAAAAAAATGGTTGCTGCGCCCGCTGCGCAGTCATACCACTATTACGCAACGCCAAGAAGTGGTGCATGCATTGGTCAATGACGTCGCCACGCAGCAGCAGCTACGCACACAGCTGCGAGCCATTGCCGACATTGAACGCATCGTAGGGCGCATTGCACTGCAGCGTGCAGTGCTGGCTGACTATAAAACTTTGCGCATTGCGCTGACCGCATTGACGCCCCTGAAGGCGGTGTTGCAGCCGCTGCGTAGTGTGCCGCTGCTGGAACAATTATTATTGCGCTTGCCAGCCTTTACCGATTTGATTTCTTTTCTTGCCAATGCGCTGAACGAAGATGAAGCGGTTGATGGCTTGATAAAACAAGGATTTAGCGAGCGCCTTGATCGGTTGCGCCACCTGATTAACAGTGGCCAGCAAGAAGTAATGAAGTTGGGACAGAAAGAGGGCGAAGCCCATGGTATTCCTAGTTTAAAGATTGGCTACACCAGTGTCTCTGGCTACTTTATCGAAGTAACCAATACACACGTAAGTAAGGTTCCCGAGCATTACTCTCAGGTGCAAAAGTTAGCAGGACGGTCACGGTATATCACTACCGAGCTAAAAGCATTAGAGCGCGAGATTGCGCAAGCGCGTGAAGAGTGCGGTGACGTGGAAAAAGAACTATGGGCAGAGGTAGAAGCCCAGGTGCGCACCTACACGGCACAACTTCGTCAAGCGGCGCATGCGCTGGCAACAATAGATGCGCTGGGCGCGTTTGCCGACCTTGCCTACACTTTTAATTATACGCAACCCACCTTTAACACCGAGGGACGCATTGCGATCACCGCGGGGCGCCATCCGGTGGTGGAGCAGTCGCTGCATGAAAGTTTTATTGCGAACGATACCTCTCTGGGAGAGGTTGCCAACTTCTGGATCATTACCGGTCCCAACATGGGTGGTAAGTCAACCTATTTGCGCCAAGTTGCGTTGATTAGTGTGCTTGCTCAGATTGGCAGCTTTGTACCGGCAGACAGTGCAGACTTACCTCTTGTTGATCGCATTTTCACACGGATTGGTGCCGGCGATAATGTAGCGCAGGGGAAAAGTACCTTTCTTGTCGAAATGGAGGAGACCGCTACCATCTGCAGCCAGGCAACCATACAAAGTTTAGTGATTCTTGATGAAGTGGGGCGGGGTACTAGCACCGAAGATGGCCGTGCGTTGGCGCAGGCTATCATCGAGTACTTAGTGAACCATGTCGGTGCGCGAACGCTTTTCGCCACGCACTATCATGAGCTGACGCTGTTGGCGAATGCCGACCAACGTATTGCGAACTACCATATGTCGTGCCACAAGAAAGGCGGTACGCTGCACTTTTTACACACCCTCGTGCCGGGTGTTGCGCAAGCCAGTTTTGGTATTGATGTGGCCAAGCTAGCCCACCTGCCAAAAGAAGTGATTGTGCGCGCGCGTGAGTTGCTAAAAAATGCCCCAAAAGCGGAGGCGCAGCTGACGTTGGTGGCGGCGACGAGTGGGCAGTCACACTCGCTTGTTTGTCATCCTCGCAAAAGCGAGGACCCAGATACAGACAGCATGACGAATGCCGAACGCGAAGTCCTTGAAGAACTGGCACGCATCAACGTTGATGATCTTTCACCAAAAGCAGCGTTTGATTTATTGTGGCAAATAAAACCGCGACTAAAACGATGATCGCTATGTGATTGTCGTCCCGAACTTGATTCGGGATCAATGCTTGACCCTGACATAACGTTATACTACACACTTGCTTTGTCTTATTAATAAAAAAACCGGCCAGTTCAATAGTGAAGTGCACCACTAGCATGTCTGAGTGGGGATAAAAAAAAGAGTCACGTAATGTTAGTCTCCAGGGGCCTAAAAAATCCCA
>JASFWT010000030.1:0-7305 GCA_050049075.1 Candidatus Babelota bacterium
GAGATCATTCACACCGCAGAAGATTGCGCGATTCCGACCATTCCGGAAATTGCTCGCACCATCACCAGCCTTATCTGCAGCGCAAAAGAACCATACACCAGCGTGCGCGTCTACTACACGCACCTGCAGAACTTCTTTATGCAGTCGCCGACCAAAGAGAAAATTATTCCGCTCGATCTGAACGCGGAGCAAGATGATGCCAGCGGTGTAAAAATCGAACTGCCTAAAGGCCACAATCGCTACCTGTGGGAGCAGGAACCAGCACAGATCAGCAAGCACATTATTCGCCACTATCTGTACACCAGCATTGTCAGTGTATTGTTTGACAGTCTGATCTCAGAAAACGCCGCCCGCTTTATCGCGATGGATCAATCTACCAACAACGCGGAAAAATATTTGGAGAACCTTTCTCTCGATTACAACAAGTCTCGCCAAAGTTTGATTACGCGCGAGATCTCAGAACTTGCTTCAAATATGGAGTAATCTCCTGTTCATTGCCTTGTAATGCCTCATTTTGCTACGGTGCGCTTCTTTCATAGGAGCAAGCGTCCATGTCACAAAAAAAAATCATCTGCGTTATTCCCGCGCGCCTTGCCTCCACGCGCCTGCACGAAAAACTGCTCCGCCCGCTGGCAGGAATCCCGCTACTGGAACGTGTCTGGCGTGCTGCCAGTGCGGTACCGCATTTCAGTGAGGTCATCATCGCACTGGACCATCCCCGCCTCGCGCAGCTCGTTGAATCTTTTGGCGGCAGATACCTCTACACCAGTATCGACTGCCCCTCCGGCACCGACCGCCTGATTGAAGTGATGCAAAAAGGTGGCATCACCGGTGATATCTGGGTCAACTGGCAAGCTGATGAACCGTTTATTACGACTGAGGTTATTGAGGATTTGCTGGGTCCCGGCCTACGCCGGGATAAGACTGTCTCCCCGGGCTTGACCCGGGGTCCAGACAATCTATCCCCCGGGTCAAGCCCGGGGAAGCATCCCTTCACGCAGCTAGTCGGAAGAGCAGAACCCACTGACACACAAATTCTCACGCTTGCCACCCCGTTCCTCGCACACGAAGATCCACACAACCCTGCTGCCGTCAAAGCAGTCACCGACACCACCGGCCGCGCGCTCTACTTCTCGCGCGCCTGCATTCCGTATCAACGCAACCCAGACAAGTCACCACCGCTCTTAAAGCATATTGGCCTGTATGCCTACACCACCGCAGCACTGCAGCGTATTGCCCAACTACCACCCTGCCCACTGGCACAAACTGAAGGGCTCGAACAACTGCGCTTTCTTACCGCCGGCCTGCCTATCGTCCTTAATCCCACTGCAGCTGAACTGCATGGCATCGACACGCTAGAAGACTTCATTGCTGCAGAGAAGCTTCTCTGCAGTTCATCCTCGCTGGTCGATGATCCAATAAAAAAGATTCCGGTCAAGCCGGAATGACACCAAACACCCACCAGGATGACACCTAAAGAAATAAGCCGGAATGACTCTGGCCAGTGACAAACTAACTAATCTGGGGTAAAGTGCCACCGCGTTTTGTTATCTGTTCACCCCGACGACATAGGAAGCTGAATGACCACATCACAAGACCGTAGTTACACCCCTGCGCGTAAAGCCCCCGGCCGTCTTGATATCATCTGCGGCTCCATGTTTTCTGGCAAAACTGAAGAGTTGATGCGCCGTCTACGCCATGCAGAGTTTGCCAAAAAGAACGTTCTCACTCTCAAGCACCTCATTGATAGTCGCGCTCATCATCAGTGCATTCTGTCACACGACGGACAAGAGCGTTCCGCGCATCCTATTGATAACACCCCGCAAGGCATAAAAAAGATCTTTGACCTGGTAACACCCGCTACTGATGTGGTTGGTATTGACGAGGTACAGTTCTTTCCACAAGAAGTCATTGGCGTCATATTGACGCTGGTCAACCAAGGCGTACAAGTTATCGCCTCTGGCCTTGATCTTGATTTTCGCGGTGAGCCATTTGGCTTGATGCCAACACTGATGGCCTACGCTGACAGCGTGGTCAAGTTGCAGGCGGTGTGCAGCTCATGTGGTGCACAGAGTCATTTCAGTCAACGCATCATCAACGGCCAGCCAGCAAGTTATGATGATCCCATTATTCTTGTTGGTGCTGCCGAAAGCTACGAGCCTCGCTGCCGTAGCTGCTTTGTAATTGATAAACAACCACTTGTTTCACCGATTACTTCTCAATAATAAAAGGAACTTTTTCATGGTACGACATCATCACCCACTTATCACCCTTTTCGCCTGCGCTGCGCTGCTAAGCGCATCACCTGTCTGCAATGCAGACGAAGCAGCACAGACGACTATCGTCATTCCCGAGCATAGTACCCTTACCCTCAAGGCGGTTGAACCAGTCCAAAAGCGCGGCAAATTAATTGCTATTGCTGGCTGCATGTTTGCCGGCAAGACTGAAGAGTTAATGAGACTTTGCCGCCGCTATGAGTGTGCCGGCAAAGTAGTTGTTACTATTAAATTTGATCGTGATAATCGCGTCAGCGCAGACAGCATTGACTCACACGCCGGCAAGACTCGCCGCGCCCTACCGGCGAACGATGAGCAATCTGCACGCGCCCATATTCCCACCAACGTTGATGTCGTCGCCATCGAAGAAATTCAGTTCTTTAACAAAGACATTGTGAACCTGGTAGAGGAGCTGGTTGAGCAAGGTGTTACCGTTATTGTATCTGGCCTTGATACCGACTACCGCAAGCTCCCATTTGGCGTTATGCCTGGCATGCTGACGCAAGCAGATGAGGTGACCAAGCTAAGTGCAATCTGCGTACAATGTGGTAATGATGCCCGCTTTACCCAACGTATTACTAACGGTAAACCAGCGCGCTGGGATGAACCAACCGTCCAAGTTGGCGCCGAAGAATCATATGAAGCACGCTGCCGTGATTGCTTTGAAGCACCGGTACCACCTGCAGGATGGATGCCAGCTGATGGGTTGCCAGCATAAAGCTCCGGTAAGAATGTCATCCTGACGCATGTCAGGAACCAATTCCCAGAAGGGACCAAACAGTATTGCGAAGGCGATGGTTAATCTTTACACTAACCATCGCCTCTTTTTTCATATTCACTACCCAACATGCATTGGGCCCTGAAACAAGTTCAGGGTGACAGACCTACCGGACTCTCAGCACTAAACAGAAACGTAGCGAGAACTATGGCAAAACCAACAACCGAATACATCTGTTCTTCATGCAACGCCTCGACCCGCAAGTGGTCGGGGTGCTGTCTTTCGTGCGGTGAGTGGAACACACTCAGCGAACGGGCCGTTGCTCCCAAGCCAGCAGCCGACAGTAAAACAGTTTCAACCAAAACAATTGCAGCGACCGTTCCTGCAGCACCGCTGACCACTCTAGACCAAGTTGCCATGCCAACCAACCAGCAGCGGTTGATGAGTGGTTTAAGTGAGTGGGACCAAGTTGTTGGTGGCGGCCTTATGCCCGGTGCTTTTATTATTTTGACGGGCGACCCGGGAATTGGTAAGTCGACGCTGCTGCTACAGGTGGCGGCAGGGATTGCGAGAAATGTCTCCCCGGCCTTCGAGCCGGGGCCTAGCAACACTGGATCCCGGGTCAAGCCCGGGAAGACAGACTCCGAACAAGCGAGCATGACAAAAAAGAAAGTCATCTATTTCTCCTCTGAAGAATCACTCTCTCAAGTAAAACAGCGCGGACAACGCCTCGATTTGTCTTCCCCGGCCTTCGAGCCGGGGGCTGAAAATTCTGGATCCCGGGTCAAGCCCGGGACAAGCTTGGCCAACATCCACTGCTCTGACGCTGCCAGCCTAGACACTATCGTTGCCACCGCTATTGCAGAGAAGCCCGACCTATTGATCGTCGACTCTATTCAAAACTGCTACCTCTCAGAAAGTGAGCGAATGCTACCGGGCAGCGTTGCTCAGCTACGCCAAGCCGGCTTTACGTTAATGAAGCTGGCCAAAGAACATGGCATCACCGTCATTGTAACCGGCCATATTACTAAAGAAGGCAACATGGCTGGCCCTAAAGTGTTGGAGCACCTTGTTGACGGCGTCTTTTACCTGCAAGGCGAAGATCGCTGGCACGTACGGATTCTACGTGCGGTCAAAAACCGTTTTGGTACGATAAATGAAATGGGCTTTTTTGAGATGGGCGAACATGGTATGGATGCCATCTCAAACATTAACAAACATCTACTCAGCGAAAGCACCCACGCCCCTGGTGCTGCCTTAACCTGCAGCATGGAAGGCACGCGTCCACTGCTGCTGGAGCTGCAAGCACTGTGTGTCCCGACAAAGTTTTCTATGCCTCAACGGGTGATAACCGGCGTTGATCCAAAACGAGTGCTGCTTATCGCCGCCATTCTAGAAAAATACCTGCATACCAAGTTTAGTGGCGTTGATATCTTTTTCCGCGTCAGCAGCGGCTGCACCATAAAAGAAAGTGCCTCCGATCTGGGCATCGCCCTGGCGCTGCTTTCTTCTTACTTTCAGCAACCATTGCCAGAAAAATCAATTGCGCTTGCCGAAATCAGCCTGACCGGCCAACTGAAGCCTGTGCCTATGATGGCACGACGACTGAATGAGGCAGGTAAGTTTGGTTTAAAACATTGTTTTATGGCGGCTAACAGCCTCCCCGGCCGTGAACCGGGGCCTCGTAAAATGGATCCCGGGTCTTCGCCCGGGAAGACACATAATAGTGCTTCCGAGAAGACAGGTGAAAAAGAAATCGCCTCCAATGAGTCATCATTGAAGGCGATCTGCTTTAAAAGCATTTATGAGTTGCTTCGGTTATTTCCAGAGAAAGAGTAGTTATTACCACGCTTACGCTTTCTCACCAATAGCAGTGATTGACCATCATTTTCCTGGTGTACATATGTAGTATTAGAATTGCGCGGCAGCCATTCACTATTCCCTTTATCAGTGCTACAGTTACGACTTGACGTTATTTTCACCTAAAGGGACCACATGCATATTGCCGCCGCCTCACTCTTTTCCCTCTGCTACCTCGCTGTTATTCTGCTTACCAGTCGCAAGCTCTATGCACTTCTTTTTCACCTTTTTCTTGACCAAAATGAAGGCCTCGATGCTGATGAGCAGCCGTACGTCAATCGCTTTGAACACGCCAAGATGTATTATATCCTCAGCAGCATCGCCCTCTTTGCTTTTATGCTCAGTATTGCTTTGTTTGGTGTTCTACGCCTTTTTAATGCTACTATTTCTTACGGAACAATACTCTATAAACTCTTCTGTCAGTGGGGCATTCCGCTGGGAACCACGGGTGAAGTAATCGGATTAAATGACCTAGCAATCTTTTTGGTCTTTATCGTCAGTGGCTTTGTTGCCTCCGGTCTGCTGCGCAATATTATTCTACATCGCTTCTTTGCAGTTTTCTACGCACAGGAAAGCAGTCAAATCATCATCAAACGCCTCATTCATTACGCCACCATTCTTGCCGCCTTTGTGCTGGGCCTTAACGCAATACAGCTTGGTGGCTATGCCTGGCAACTGGTATTAGTCAGCTCTTTTGGTATTGCCGTCGGAATGAAAGACATTGTCTTTGATCTGTTTGCCGGCCTCTGGCTATTGTTTGAGCGCAATATTCAGCCGGGACACTTTGTTGAAGGATCTAGCTTTTCTGGCGTCATCGAAGACATCACTATTCGCACCACCACTATTCGTACACTTGATGGCGCCCCTCTGGTTGTGCCCAACCGCCAGATTATCACTAAAGAAGTAAAGGCATGGGGACGTGAGCAGCGCGGTATTCGTGTTGAATACCCCATAACTCTCAGTCTTCCTCTACAGAAAAAAAGCATCGACGAACATATTGATGCCATTCACGAAGTCCTGCGCCACAATGAGCATGTCTACAGCCCACCACGTAGCGCAGTCTACATCAGTAAGGCAAATGAAAAAGAGGTAACCTTTGCTGTTCAGATCTATATTAAACAGCAAAAGAACACTGACCCCGCACGCGTGCTCAGCGATGTAAAGAAGGCGTTTCTAAATAACTCCTAATTCTCGAGGTGATTTGACTCATACTCTGAGCATGTTAGGGTTACAAACTAGAGGGACACAAAACCTCTTTAATACGTAAACACATAAAAAAGGAGAATACGTATGAACACACACAAAAGAGCATTATCAAGCGTCTGCGCTCTTATTCTTGCTTCAGCGCCTCTCTACGGTGACACTCTTGAGGATACTATTGCTGATATCAATACTGAAATTAAAGCTGAAGCATCAAGCATTAAAAATGCAGCGGAAGATCTCATCGACGCAGTAACACCTGAAAAAAGCATCGAAAGTCGCCTTGAGAAAGTACAAAGTGATCTGGAAGAACTTGGTGAAGAAGCCGCGAGCACCTGTGCAGATGCGGTAGAAAGTCTCAAAAAATCTTTGAGTGACACTTCAAAAGAAGCTGCTGACCTAAGTAAGAAAACACTTTCTTATTTAGAGGCAAAAATAGCTCTTCTTAAGGACAAAACACTTGCTAAAGAAAGACGCGAAGAGCTTTTGCAAAAGCTGGAAGACGTAAAACCGTCATAAAGCTTTTCAAATACACCTATAAAAAAGGCTGGAATTAAGCAGCCTTTTTTTTTCATTACTCCTCACACATAACACAGGACAAACCGATGAGTCTTACTCTTATTGGCATTTCTGGTGCTCTGATACTCTTTTTAGCTGTCGCCTCCAGCTCACTCTATCGACTCCTCTTTCATTGCTTTTTGGTAAAGAATACTGGTGTTAACAAAAAAGAAAGCCCCTTTATTAATCGTTTTGAGCACGCAAAGAAACTGTATCTTCTTTTGTGCCTTATTCTATTTCTCTGCACCTTGGGCATTGGCTATCTGGGCATACTCTCTTTGTGGGGAGCGCCGCTTTCATGGCACGAGCTGGTCACCACAATAAATAACCGCTGGGGAGTACAATTTGGCCCTGATGGTGCCGTTATTGGCTTGCATAGCATTACCCTCTTTCTTATTTCTTTGGCAATCGGCCTGGGTGGTTCTCTTTTTCTGCGTACTACACTCCTTACACAATTGTTTTCACGTCTCTACGTAACACGCAGCACGCAAGCAGCCCTCAGTCGGCTTGCCCACTATCTGATCATAATCATCAGTATTATAGCAGGACTGTATCTCAATAACCTTACGAGCTATATGTGGCAAATGCTCTTAATTATAGGCTTTGGTATTACCATCGGCCTCAAAGATACCGTTATTGATTTTTTTGCAGGCATTTGGCTTCTCATTGAGCAAAGCATCGAGCCGGGACACT
>JASFWT010000033.1:0-6957 GCA_050049075.1 Candidatus Babelota bacterium
CTCATGAGTATCAATAAAGATTTTTTGCAGCAATGAGTGAAAGTAACGATTCAAATTATTGAAGACGGCGGCACCATACAAATGACGAATCCCGCCAGGAGTATACGCTTCATCGGTAGTAAAAGTACTTTTATATGATGCAGTATCATGATGATTCGCTGTTGTACCACCTGCAAGCGCAACATACCACGCAATTGGCTCAAAGGCCTTTATGCCAACCTTCTTACTCCCTTTCTCTCGTGGTGCTTTTTTCTTAAAGAACCATCGATGTGCAGCCTCTTCAAAAAGTGTTGCTGGTTGATGGCGCTCATCACGATTATGCTTTTTCCAAAATTCTTCAGCAACATCTGTCCAGTCATTTGGATCTTTCTTATATAGTGCTACCAATGCTTCTTTTCGTGCCTTAACTTCGTCTGAAAGAATATTGATAATTGGAGGGACATCGCCTCCGATTGGTGTCCAATCTTTTAGCTTTGGCAAGAACCCACGTCCCACCGCTTTGATAGTCTTTCGCGCAATCAAAGGATCATTACGCAGAACATCTGCACTCATTAAAATTGGTCGATAAAAAATAGATTTTGTTTCTTTTTGAGCTGGCTGTGGAGGATTAGTATATGTCATCCGCTGTATCCCGACACCCTGCTGCCATGGCTTTGCCATACAGAGAAGGAAGAATTCAACAACCTCTGGAAACTCAACTCCTGCCTCAAGAGCTTCATCTGACATTGCCCACGTCATATCACCTTCAAGATCAACTGCTGCGGAAGGTGCATCATAGTCAATGGCATCTTCTGGCACCCCTAGCTCTGCAGCAATTGCCGCTTCTTCATCCTCGACACCTGTTGACGAGGCTCGAGCACCAAATTGCCTACTATTACGACGATCAATCATACTATCAAGGGAAGCTACCTCACGCCGCTCACGCTCTTTGTCTACCCAGCGACGAGCCACTGATGGCCCGTGCAAAAAAAGATTATCCAGCGCTTTGTCAGGTAATGTGGTGCCGTCTACTTCACCACTATCGACTTTTTTCCATAAAACGCCCATTGCATCAGCGCTACTCGTCCCACTATGCTTGTGAGCCTCACGCAAGGGACGCAACTCTTTACCATTCAGTACCGTACGCGCATCATTATCGTCAGGACTTACCGCGCTGCTATGTGGAACAAGGTCTTTGCCATGACGCACCTCATAGCTAGCGCTATAGGCAACAGTAGTGATAAAACACACACAAAACGAAAACCACAACTTCATACCAACCCTTTCATTGATCACTACATTATCTTGTAAGCGAGTATGAAAAGCTAAGGAATAAAAAGTGAAGAATCAGGAAATTAATCACGACACTCATCGTACGATATACCTTGAATGGGTACAAACGCCTGCATGCTTGCTACCATAAGAGCAAGGAGCCAAAACATACGCTTCATAAGAAGCCTAAAAAAAGAAAAGTACTTATTGTACGGTGATATTTTTTGTGGGCGAAGTAAGCGTAGCCATGGAGCGACTTGCCGTAAAGAGCTTTTGCAGCTGTGGAACCAGCATCTCTTTGAGCTGCACCAGGTTTTCCCAGCTCAGCGGCTCGCGCTCACCGGTTCCTTGCACTTCAATGATATGACCAGACTCGGTCATAACAAAGTTAACATCGGCCAGCGCTGCATTATCTTCTGCCTGGTTAAGGTCGACACATAAATGCCCTCCCTCAAGCAAGCCACCAGAGAGTGCCGCAATACGTTCAGTTAACAAATTATGGGGAATAAGTCCCTGCGCTACCCACGTATTCATCGCGTGATCAAGCGCTACGCTTGCTGCGGTAATAGAAGCCGCACGGGTACCACCATCAGCCTGCAAAACATCGCAGTCAATGGTGATTGTTTTTTCGCCAAGC
Source organism: Candidatus Babelota bacterium (assembly GCA_050049075.1). Taxonomy (GTDB): domain Bacteria; phylum Babelota; class Babeliae; order Babelales; family JAUPTZ01; genus JASFWT01. The sequence goes on from JASFWT010000033.1 coordinate 1,889, forward strand.
AAGGTGAGATCGGTAACACTACGCAGCGAACGACCAATCAGACGAGAGATCTCAATGCTGCGCCCTGCTTGCTTGCCTTTCACCGATTCACGCGGCGTGCGCACACGTGTACTGGTTGGCAGCATGGCGTATTCTGCGGTCAGCCATCCTTTTCCCTGGCCACGCATAAATGGTGGCACCTTGTCTTGAATGCTGACGCTTGCCATGACTTTTGTATTGCCCATGCTCAGCAAGATGCTACTCACGGCAAAACCAACCGGTGATGATTCAAATGAAAATGGCCGACATTCGTTAGTCTGTCGGCCATGCTCACGAGTAAGTGTCATACTCTTATGTTCCTTATAAAGGCTTAGTCACGATTTGGAGCCAGTGATGGCGCCATCAGTTTTACGCGGCCAGAGTCTTTCTCGTACGCCATTACCTTAACTGGCAATGGGTCACCAACTTGATACTTGTCTTGCAGCGTATCTTGCAGCTTTTTATCAATCTGCGAGATGTGCAGTAGGCCATCTTTGCCTGGCACCAACTCTACAAACAAGCCAAACTCGGCGAATCGACGAATAATACCATTAAAGACCGCACCAACTTTAATGTCTCCTGCCAATACACGTACCCATTGCTCAGCAACAATACCTGCTTCTTGGTCTTTGGAGTAGATGCGTACGATACCGTCGTTATCGATATCGATCTGTGCATCAGTTTGTGCGACGATCTCTTTAATAACTTTACCTGAGGGCCCAATAACCGCACCAATCTTGTCTGGATCAATCTGGATTGAGATGATCTTCGGCGCAAGTTTCGATACCGTTTCACGTGGTTTATCCATAACCTTCTGCATCTCACCCATGATATGGGTACGAGCAGTACGTGCTTTGGTCAGTGCATCACGCATCAACTCACGTGAAAGGCCTTCTTTCGCTTTGATATCCATCTGAATAGCGCGAATACCTTTGTCAGAACCGGTTACTTTAAAGTCCATCAAACCAAGCGCATCCTCTGAACCAAGGATGTCGGTCAGTACGTGGAATTTACCGGTTGAGTCTTGAATCAGACCCATTGCCACACCAGAAACCATCTCTTTCATTGGTACACCAGCGTCGAGCAGCCCCATGGTGGTTGCACACACGGTTGCCATTGAAGAGGAACCGTTACACTCAAGAACATCAGCTACGGAGCGTATGGTGTAAGGGAAACCGTCGTAGTCAGGCAACGCACTCTTAACTGAGTTTTCTGCCAAGTAACCATGACCGATTTCACGGCGACCAACACTACGGATTGGGCGAACTTCACCAACTGCAAATGGCGGGAAGTTGTAATGAACCATAAAGTTACGTTCTTTTTGCCCTTCAATCAGATGCTCGTACTTCTGCGCATCTTGTGCAGTACCCAGGGTGATGCTGGACATCACTTCGGTTGCACCTCGACGGAATGTTGCAGAACCGTGCGCTTGTGGCAGCATGCCAACTTCTACGCTAATTGGACGAACCGTATCATGATCACGACCATCAAAACGATGACCTTTTTGTACGATCAGATCAGGCAAGTGATTTTTGAGTTCTTTATCAAACAGATAAGAAAGAATAGAAGAGCTCATGCCTTCATCAGCTTCCATTGCTTCTGCAAAGTGCTCTTTGAACGCTTTCTTCTTTTCTTTCAGACGAGCGTTTTGCTCTTCTTTCGTTGGAGCGAACATTGCTTCTGGCGCATTGTTGCCTTTGAACCATTCCGCTACTTTTGCAGACCAACCAGCCCAGTCAGTTTTTGACTCAGGAGTGATTTTCTCTTTACCAACTTCAGCGACAATAGCTTTTTGCCATTCGATTTGGCGCTTGATTTCTTCATGCGCTTTGAACAGCAGGTCAACCATTTCGTCATCGGTCATCAGGTCACAGTTACCTTCTACCATGCAGATACCACTCTCGGTACCGGCAACAAGGATGTCGACGTCTGATTCTTTTTCTTGTTCCAGGTTGATATTGAAGGACAGCTCGCCATCAACACGACCAACCGTTACGGCACCAATAGGCTCCGCAAACGGAATGGAAGAGGTGTTCAACGCAATAGAAGCACCAATCAACGCCATGGCGTTTACCGGATGCTCACCATCGGATGAATACACAGAGGCTAGAACCTGTACTTCATTAAAGTAGTCTGAAGGGAAGAAAGGACGAATGGAGCGATCGATAACACGGCACGTCAGTACCTCTTTATCGCTCAGGCGACCTTCACGCTTGATAAAGCCACCAGGGAAACGTCCCGCAGCGGCGGTTTTTTCACGGTACTCAACGGTGAGCGGGAAAAAACCCATGAAGTCTTTCGCTTCTTTTGTAGCGGTCGCAACACACAGAACGCGGTTGTTACCATGCTGCAGCCATGCAGCGCCGTCAGCTTGACCGGCGTACTTGCCGATGACAACTTCCAGCTGACTGTTGTCTAATTTAAATGTCTTACTCATTTTTTAACCTTTACCTTGGCAGAGTAGATGCCGTGTTCTGAATTGCCGCTTGAAGATGTCCCTCGTGAATCGAGAATGGCAAATGCGTACGGGAAACACAAAACTAACAAATGTTCCGCTAATGATACTTATGACGATTTGCGATCCAAATACTTTTGCAACGCACGTCGCTGGCAAATCATTTTCATCAACCCACGGTGTGAGTGCTTGTCTTTCTTAAATGTTTGCAGATGTTTTGAGAGATTCTCGATGCGCGCAGAAAGCAGCGCAATTTGAACTTGAGTTGAACCAGTGTCGTACTCGTTAATGGCAGCTTCTTTGATGATCTGCGCACGTTGTTCTTTTGTTATCATTCTGACTTTCGTTTTTTGTATAGTCACTTTCACTCTTTTACTATTTTCATGAGGACCGTCCCCATCACATACCACGTCGAGTACTCGCGATACGTGTTTATTCAAAAGACTGGTAGGCACGAGCGGATTCGAACCGCTGACCTTTGCTACGTCAAAGCAACGCTCTAGCCAACTGAGCTACGCGCCTACATATCTCTTAAAAGCTACGCCCCGAGATAAACTCGGGGCTGCTTTTATACTTATTTCAATTTAGTCGAGAGTAATCTCATCAAGACTCATCTCAAGCTGCTCTTCCTCGCGTGCTTGGCGCTCCAGCTCGGAGATATCTTCACCAAGATACTTCAGACGGAACGATGGCACACCAGTACCAGCTGGAATAAGCTTACCAATGATTACATTCTCTTTCAAGCCGTACAGGTAGTCGATCTTACCTTCAATTGCCGCCTCGGCCAGGACACGAGTTGTTTCCTGGAAAGAAGCTGCCGAGATAACACTATCGGTACCCAGCGATGCTTTGGTGATACCCATAAGAATAGGTTTCGCCGTTGCTACCCGCTTACCTTCAGCCATCATGATTTGATTCACTTTTCTGAAGTGTACCTTGTCAACACGGTCACCAACGACAAAGTCGGTATCACCGGATGAAACAATACGTACTTTCTTCAACATTTGGCGAATGATCAGCTCGATGTGCTTATCGTTAATCTGCACACCTTGCAGCGAGTAGACCTCTTGAATTTCTTTCACGAGGTAGCGCTGCAGCTCATCTGGGCCCATCACACGGAGAATATCGTGCGCATTTAATGTACCAGCGGTAATCGCATCACCAACCTGTACCTGGTCACCTTCTTCAACATTCAAGTGCTTGGAGCGTGGCACGCTGTATTCAAATGATTCACCTTGCTCGGTCACCACGGCAATCTTACGATTACCACGCAGCAGACCTTCAAAGCGGACCGTACCACTTACCTCACTGATGATAGCGGTATCTTTTGGAATACGCGCTTCAAACAGCTCAGCAACACGTGGCAAACCACCGGTAATATCACGAGTACGCAGAGACTTGCGGCTCAGCTTCGCCAGGATGGTACCTGGTACGATGATTTGATCATCTTCAACATGCAAGTTCGCAGCGGTTGGCAGGTAGTAGCGACCAATTTCTTCGTCACTTACCTCATCCAGCAACACGATGCATGGCTGACGCTTCTCTTCTTTACGCTCAAGAATAACTTTACGAGATTTACCAATCGCCTCATCAAATTTTTCTTGATAGGTCAGATTTTCAATCATGTCGGTAAAGCGAACACGGCCACCTTTTTCGGTAACGATAACACGGTTATTCGCATCCCAATCGGCCATCAGCTTGTCTTTTTTGACCTGTTCTCCGTCGGTGACGTACATATGTGCACCGTACTCAACATTCAACGTCTCAAGCTCACGACCATCGGCACTCACCAGAGAGATCTTACCTTTACGGCTGGTGACTACCATGCGATCTTCTTCGCCTTTTACGACCGTTACATTTTGGAAGACCACTTTACCGTCATGTTTTGCAACACAGGTATTTTGTGACCCCGCACTACTTGCAGTACCACCAACGTGGAACGTTCTCATGGTCAACTGCGTACCCGGTTCACCAATCGATTGAGCAGCAACAATACCAACGGCAAGGCCAATCTCAACTTTTTCACTCGTTGCCAGATCCAAGCCGTAACACTCAGCACAGACACCGCGACGTGCTTGACACATCAGCACAGATCGTACCGGTACTTCGATTACTGCAGAATTGCTAATCGCGTCAACTTCATCTTGCTTCATCATGCGACCGACTGGAATTACCAACTCACCAGTCAACGGATCTTTTACATCTTGAGAGGTAATACGACCGTAAACACGTGCTTCGAGTGGCTCAATAATATCGCCAGCCTCTTTCATGTCGGTCAGCATCACAAAACCAAGCGTTTTACAATCAGCTTCGGTGACTACTACATCTTGCGCGACGTCAACTAGACGACGCGTCAGGTAACCAGAGTCAGCTGTTTTCAGCGCGGTATCAGCCAAACCTTTACGCGCACCGTGAGTCGAGGTGAAGTATTCAAATACGTTCAGACCGTCTTTAAAGTTAGCCAGAACGGGTGTCTCCATAACCTCACCAGACGGCTTGGACATCAGACCCCTCATACCACCCAGCTGACGGATCTGTTCTTTAGAAGAACGCGCTCCAGAGTCAAGCATCAAGAATACCGGATTAAAGCGTGAGT
>JASFWT010000034.1:0-6906 GCA_050049075.1 Candidatus Babelota bacterium
GTTCACTACATATATAGCCGCATGAGGTCTTTATCGGACTAAAAGTTTCAAAAAGTGGCCTCTTTTCTAAATAGCATCCAAATTTGCCAAAGAAAGGCCTTTCTCTTTTTTCGATACAATGACATTGCGGCAGACAAAATCATTCTTCATGTCGGGGCTATTTTTGCTCTTTTCTCGACAAGCGTCGTTTTACCCAGCTATTGCCACCTTAATATAGAAAAAAATATAAAACAGCGTCCATGCTCATAGTTTTTGCCGCATAAAAGACATCTTTGACTTTGTGCCTTGATTTTCTCATGGAATACATTATTCTTGTGCCCATCAAATCTGGCGCCAATTCTCGCGCATCTTCCTTTACTTGATTTTATAATCTCTCTGATCGAAAGAATGTCATGGCGGTGAAGCAAATAGTGCCTTCTCACTATTTGGCCCTAAGCTGGCGTGATATTCCTTCTCCTTCTTCCACCGTGCAAGAGACGTCTTGTGCGGTGGAATCCGTTTTGGGGTAATGGATATAAAGAATAAAAAAAGGAAAGCCTCGCAGCATTACTGCGAGGCTTTCTCTACAAAAAAGTATTTCGATACAGCTACAAAGAAATAGTTGCCGCGCCCTGAGGCAAAGTCACCATACCCGCCACCGGGCTGGTCAGTACTACGCCACATGGCAACGTATCAAGCAGCGCAAGAATCTTATCAAGAATAAATCGATCAAAATCGGTTACCACATCATCAAGAAGCAGCAGCACACCGCTCTGCGGCTGCAGCTCGGCCAACACTTGCACCTGAGCCAGCTTCAAAAGAACCAAAATAAGCTTTTGCTGCCCGCGTGATGCATAGGTTCGTGCGCTCTTACCCCCCAACTCAATCGCAACATCATCAAGGTGCGCACCAAACAAGCTGCGCTTCATGTGTCGCTCTTGCCCAATGCTATTTTGATAGCCGCTCCAGAAGTCGGCAAATGATTGCCCCGCCGTGCGCTTGCGCCGCACATAGCGCAACGAAATAGGAGCGGTCCCGCTATCCATTTGCGCATACAGGTTGTTTACTTTGTCACTCAGCGCTGCCAAAGCCTCTTCGCGTAATGCAGTGATTTCTTCTGCCTTCTCCCACAGCTGCTGCGTCCAAATCTCCATATTGCTGCTGCCGCCGCCGCCACAAACCAACAGCTCATTGCGCTGTGTTACAATTTGTTTGTGCGCACGCAATAGGTCTGCGCAGGCGGGGTCCCGCAGGAGGCAATAATTGTTTAAAAAGGTGCGCCGAAAATCTGGCCCCTCTTGAATAAGCGAAAGATCATGGGCGGCAACGCTCACCACGCGATAATGATCCATCACCGCTTTATACGTATGCACCACCTTATCGTTGACCTTAACCAGTTTCTTGCCCTCGCCATAGCCAACCTGAATAACAAACGGTTCACCATCATCATGAGCACCCTCGAGCTTTATAAAGAAGCTCTTGTCGCCGCCGCTCCGCATGAGCGCCGTGGTGCTACCGCCGCGGAACGAGCGCAGATAGCAGCAGTAGTGAAGCGACTCAATAATACTTGATTTACCACTGCCGTTGCGCCCCTCAATAACAAGACGGCTGCCACTTCCCAGTGACAGCGCGACTTGTTCAAAACAGCGAAAATTCTTGAGAGTTAGTTTGTGAAGAATCATTACCCATTCTGCACAGCGGAAACCGGCATCACCAGATAGGTAAATTGATACTCTTGCTGGGCATCATCAAAGATGATCGGCTTCATGCTATTCTTAATATGAAACTGTACATCATCACCCGCAAATGACTGCAGGCCATTGAGCAAGTATGGCGAGAAAAAGCGGCTTTCGATCTGATCGCCACTGAACTCATTCAGAGAAATGGTTTCCTTAAGGCTTCCCACTTCTTTGTTATTCAGATTCACATCAAGCTTGTTCTTATCAAAGGTAAAAGTGGTAGACAGGAACTGCCCCGCCAGCAAGCAACCGGTACGCTTAAGCGTGCGGGTGAACTCGCTACGTGAGACACGTGCCGGCATAAAGCCATCTTTGTTAAGTACGCCGCTAAACTCAGGGAATGCTTCCGCAATAAGCTTAGTAAAAAAGTTAAAGTGTGCACCAGAGAATACCAGCTGGTTGCCACAGGTGCCCAAGAACACATGTGCAGGTGAATTCGTTTCGATAATTTTCTTCAGCTCAAGAACCGCGCGTTTTGGCAACAGCCACTTCTGCCCCTCGCCCAGCGTATACCTGTTGGTCTCAACGCGCGCTAGCGAGTGACCATCGGTTGCCACCATAGACATCTGCTTATCATTAATCTCAAGAAGCAAGCCATTAAGCGCAGAGTTAGAGTTATTAGAGGGAATAATAAAGGAAATCTTATTAAGCAGGCTCACCAAGAAGCCAGCATCAATCTGCATGAGGTTCTCGATGCGCTCAGGGAATGGAGGGAAGTCCTGCGCCTCTTTTATATTAAGGGACAAGTCAACACTGCCAGCCTGAAGGCGCAGTTTATTCTCATCAACAGTGAACGTGATGTCACCTTCCATTTCTTTCACAATTTCAAAAATGCGTTTACCAGGAACCAAGAAGCTGCGCGGCTCATCGCTGCTGCTTTCAATTTCTGCTGTCGACTGCAAACTAATCTCTAGATCAGTTGCCTTGAGTGTCAACTCGCGAGCAGTAATTTGAAAGAGAATGCACTCGGTTGCGTCCAGCGGTGTACGCTTAGAGCAAATGGGTTGCATCGATGCTAATAATGATAAGATTGCTGGTTGTTTAAGTACAAAAGACTGCGTCATAGCGCGACCACCACTACGTTGAAAAGGTGAATAGAGGTACTCTGAAAATTGTGAGGCCGCAGTATAGTGAAAAAGAATGAGGCGGTCAAAGCCTCTGTTGACACGCGAGGGCGCTCTCTCTAATCTGGATGGACCAGGTGTATGACACCGTTTTTCTTACTTCAAAAAGGAAATGCAATATGACGTTCTTTTCAGGGAAAATAGCCCGTGCCCTTCCTCTTATTTTGGCGCTTAATTCAACCGTAACTGCTCGCCCGATACAAATAATCGATGGCGATGCGCCAGCGCCACAAGAAAGCGCCACCATCACCGAAGAAGCGTATTCGCCGATACTCCAAGAAACCCTTGAAGCGCTTATTGATAGCATTGGCTTCTCGGCGCGCCCCCACGAAAAGAAGGCGAGTGAAATTATAGCCAAGCTGATGGCGCAGCCACAAGATGAGATTCGTGATCTGGCCATTTGCATCTGCAAAAACTGGGGAGCACAAAATGACGATGCCCCGGGAACATTATCACTTGATGCGCGCCAGGCATTTCCCGACTTGCACACCTTGCACCAATCACTGCAACAAGGCAATACAAATAGCCCCATGCTTGAACATATACTCGCTGAGGTTGCGCTCGCAACCTTAATGCATGGCCCAACAGCAGCGCACCTCAACGAACTTGGCGCCTGCATTGCTACCATAGATAAAAAAACGAAAGCGGATGACCCGGCACCGTACGCAGATGCGCAACAACCACTGCTGCATAGATTTGCAGCGCTTCTGACCACTGAGATTCGCCTTGCCGAACAATCTCGCCCCCTAATTTCCCCGATATCCCTCGTCATAAAATACTTGGTCGCCTCTGGCACTAATATAAATTCTCTTAATAACTCACGCGAAACGGCTCTTGATATGGTTCTTGATGAGCTGTATCCACATCGCGAAAAAGACACCGATTCTCTGAGCGAATGCACTCTGTATCGTCGCCCCAGTGAATTGGTCACCCAGAGAAATACTCACCAAAAAGGCGGATCCGCCGCCGTTGCAGCCGCCACCGCTCTTATCAAGTTAGGGGCGCGCCACGGTGTTGGCTACCTGCGCAATACTAAGCGCCAGCCAATTACCACAGCTGCAGCAAATCGCGCAGCACGCCTGTTCTGCAGTACGCCATATACAACACTTGCCGACGCGCTGCTGTCGTGTGATGAAGAATTATTGAATGCACGAGCCGATGCGCTCAGGAGACGCGAAGTGCTGTCCAGCCTGATGCAGGCAGTTGTCATTAGCGGCAACGCCACATTGCTTCGCCAGCTGGTACACTATGGTGCAAACCTCTCTGCCTCTGGCCCCGCGTTATGGGCGGCGCTCTGTAGCCCACTGCATAACGAAGCAGATCTTCTTGCTGATGCAAATGAGCTTCTTTATCTACGCGTGCCACTTAATAAGCGTGATGCGCTGGGCAATACGCCATTACATTTTATTGTTGCTGCTGCCGCACAGGAAGAACCGTATTCACCCCACTGGAAATTAGTCGCTCTCCTACTTAAAAATGGCGCCAGTATGAACGCACGCAACGCGCGTGGCGAAACACCACTGAGCCTTGCAAACCATGCGCTAGAGAAATTCATGCTTCAGAGCTGGGTCTGATGAGCTGTTTTGCGGGGCAATACCAACGCTACTCGCGCCACTGCCCCTTGGCTATCAAATCATCTAATTGACGCAGCGCTTTGCGGAGCGACCACTCGCGCTGCAGGCGCCTGCCGCCAGTATAATGAATCAGCTCGCAGGCGATGCCGCGCTCCTTGCAGGTATCACCGATTGACTGCAGCTGCTGGTAATCGTCATCGATAGCAATAATGCGATGCGGCAGCACAATCTCGCTGCGCTCGGTCAACAGCGCAGCGAGGACTTTGCCTTTTGGCTGCTGATTGCAACAGATGATACCGTTATATAATAGAGGATACGTCCCGCGATATGCAGGCAGACTCTCATCAAGCACGGCACCACGACAGCGGTTGGTAAAACGAATGTTAAGTTCATGCAGCTGGTTATACCGCCACTCTGGCATGCTGGGGATCACGCCATACGAGCCGCTTTCCATACTGGTTAGACCAAAAATCCATACTCCTTTGCGACGACGCAGCGCCGCGAGGCGGTGAATAATCGCCGGCTCGATAACTTCACGTTTCGCCTGTGCCCACATGCGGCTATAATACTCTTCCCAGTTGCTCCCCCACAAAATAGAAGGATGTTTCAGCGTTGCCAGCAACCGAAAGGTCCAGGGCAACTCGCCTCGCGAAAACGGGTCGCGGGATGAGATGAGCGTGTCGTCAACGTCAAATAAAAGCATGTCACGCTTGCCACAAGAGTCGAACAGGTCGTCAAGGTGTGTCAACCACTGCACCGTGTACACCTCGTGAGCGATCGGAGCTTCAACAAAGCACCCACGAAAGAAAATGGCACAAAATAAAAACACCCCCACTCCCCAGAGTGAAAGGTGTTGCGCCAGTGTAATATGGGTTATCTTTTTTTTCATGCGCGTGGATGTTTAGCGTCATAGACGCGACGAATCTGACTTCTATCTAAATGAGTATACAGCTCTACGGTACCTATATGCTCATGTCCTAGCAGCAGCTGCAGCGAGCGGACGTCGGCGCCTGCCTTAAGTAAGTGCGTCGCCAACGAGTGGCGCAGCGTGTGTGGTGAGACATTTTTTTTAATATTGGCCTTGATCAGCAGCTGCTTCAGCAGCAACCAAAACGATTGACGCGTCATATGATGCACCACGCCCTTGCGTACCGAGGCAAACAGGTAGTTGGTTTGCGAACTGCGCAGCTCTTCCGGCACCAGCTTAGGATAGGTATTCTCTAAATAATCACGCATCGTATCGCACACACTGTGCGGCAGTGGCACATCACGCTGCTTGTTCCCCTTGCCATGAATGCTCAGAAAGCCGGTATCGGGATGATATTGCCCCGTCTTCAGCTGCACCATCTCCGAGATGCGCATGCCAGAGGCATACAACAAGTGCAACATCATAAGATTGCGCACTCCCTTTGGGGAAGTATCTTGCTGTGCCGCAGCCAGCAGGCGCTCCACCTCGTCTTCGCTTAGATATACCGGTAACGTTTTATCAACTTTGGGAAACAAAAGCTGTTCAGCAGCATCGCTCACTTCAGCATAGTGCTCGGACAAGTAGGCAAAGAAAACTTTCAGTGCAGAGATTTTGCGGGCCAGCGTGCGTGGCGCCACCTTTCTTTTGTGCAGCGCACGCACATACAGCTTAAGGTCTGAATTGGTGCATGCTGAAACGGTCAGCTCATTCTCGCGCAAAAAAGTGAGCAGCTGCTTCACATCGCGCTGATACGCGTCAAAGGTATTCTCGGTAACACGCTTCTCGGTTAAAAGATAGGTTTCAAATTGGGCAAGGTATTGCTCGTCGGTATACTTCATGGGCGGCAGTCTGCCCCAGCAGGCAAGAGTTGGTCAAGAATAATCACCAAGAACATCAAGGCTTTTTGGGGCCTACTTGCGAAAGCTTTTTTCGAGAGGCTACACTAAGCAAGTGCCTGTGGAGCCGCAGGCCAATTATTAATTACACTTGGGGAGGTAATTATGAAAACAAATCTCACACTTCTTGCGGCTGCTTTGCTGGCAGTTGCGACACCACAAACAACACTGCACGCATATAGCCCGCAAGATAGCTACGTTCAACCAGAGCGTGAGGCGCCAAAAACATTCCAGGAGCTATACTTGGCCCATACTGCAGCATTTAATGAGAAGCTTCGAGAAATGGAAGGCGCCGACCAGCTTCCCAGCGATATTAGAGAGGAGTTAGGCGAAGAACGGTTTGGTCACTGGAGCAGCACAATACTGCAGCTCGGCAATCCCGACCTCAGTGAAAAACTTATTGATGAACTTATTGTCGTTGCAACTAGCGAAAAGAAAAAGCGCGCTCTTGGGGCAACGCAGGTACTTGCCCTTGCCGCAGCATTTGGCAAGCTTTCACACAAGCAGGCTCAAAGGGTCTTTGCGCTGTGCGACGAAGAAGAATATGGCATTCGCCAAGGAGCAAGTTGGGCACTCTTTCACTACTTCATCCACCACTTACCAACTGATGAACAATTTGATGCTCTT
>JASFWT010000035.1:0-6856 GCA_050049075.1 Candidatus Babelota bacterium
CAGACTTTCAATTTGAGTCAAAGACAATTTCACGTTGTGTACTGCCATCAACTAAACGTACACAAAGCGCGGTACCATCGCTGCGTGGGGTAAAAACAAATTTGCTTTGTGGCTTATTAGCAAGCGAGCTCACCGAAGGAAGTGAACCCTGTGGCTCCCATGCTTCACGTTTAACAAGGACATATTTGCGAGCAACTTGATGGGGGTAGCTTTTTATAGCGCTCTGAGGAGCACCACTATACAAACGAGCAAGGAAGTTAAGCGGTGCCTCGGTCGTTTTAGCAACTGTCCCTTTATCACCAATATAAGACGAAACAGCTTTGATAGAAGGAATCCCATCATTAAGGATCTTAATATAGTATAATCCAGAGGAAGACTGTTTGTTGCCAACATGTAACTGGTGAATATAGTAACGCTGATTGAGCTCAGCTGTATTAACAAATAAGCTTGCTACTTCATCATCAGATAAAAGCCGATACCCAATCTTAGCAGTATCATGCTCCTCAACTGCATCCATTACGCCGAGCGGTAATTGCAGCCTATCTCCTAAAGAACTCTCTTGTTTTGTTGCGCAACCAGTCAAGGCAAGTAATGCAACACAGCAAAAAGAAGTAAATTGATTTTTCATGGATATCCTTTTGTAAGAACAATGAAACAATAACTCTATCGGGATAGTGTTTTAAGTCAAGAAAGCCCCTTACCAAAATCTCACCTACTTGCATTTATTTTTTTTATCCTGCTACGCTGGGAGTACAAAATAACGTTACTCACTGGGGAAATAATAATGAAAAAATTCTTATACACTTTTGCTTTTCTCGTATTGTTTGCTGGCAGCAGCACAACACACCTGCAGGCGCGCCCAAACAACGGCACTGTACTGGCGATGGCAGCACTTGCTGGCCTAACAACCGATGGCGCCATTCGTGGCAAAAACTCATGGGGATATCGCAAGGCAGCTGGTTTGAAAGAAAACATGCAGGCATTGTTTGCCTGGGCAAAAGATGGTCGCCCCGTCACCGAAAAGCTAAAAGACTTAAAAGCACACTTTGGTCGCAACTGGGGTAAGTATGCGCTGCTGCTTCTCTTTGTAGTTCTGCCACTTATTCGTAAATATCGTGTTGATAAACTCTGGCTAAAGAGAAAATATGACTGGAAAAAAGATCCTTCTTCATGGCTTGTACCAGAAGGACTAAGTACTAAATATAGTACGAGAAATGAAGCTGAAAAAGCGGGCAAAGACCAGCAAAGCAAGCCAGTTCCAACAGGATACCGCCTCCAACGGTTGGGATTTAAAGGAACACCTACAACCTATGGAATACGATATGTACCAATGGGAACCCCTCGCCAGTTCTGGTTGGGCAACAAGAAGCCGGGAAGTACTTTCATTTATGGTGATGTTGACCTTAAATCTGGCAATCGTTTTGACAGAGCGATTGTTCCGCTCGGCCGTCCTTGGGCTCTTGCTGAAAAAGCTCTACTAGCAGGCGGCACAAAAGCTAAACAAGATTAGCTTCTTCTACTTCTTATTTGGGAACCGCTACCTCTATCTGCACCCCTTCATGTTTGTGCGTCTTGTGATTATAAAACACCAGCTCAACTGGTGAGCGAAAGCCAGCACGCGGAGTTAACAATAACGTATCCATTGTTTTATATGGCGCGACAGAAAGTTCTTTTTTCTGCGTAAGAATCAATGATTTTGCTTCCTTAAAATACCGTGCACTTTTGCTGGCGCCGGTTGCCGCACCAATCAGAAATGGTCCCAAACTAATAGCAGCGTACAACGCAGTTAAAAAGCCAAAGTGTGGCGTAATGACGATGTAGCGCTCCGGCGAAGCAGCAGCGATAAAGTAAGGATTCTCCACCGTTTCTTTCAGCAGGTTGATGGCATAGACCGGCAGAAAAAGCATGGTGGTAAAAAATGAGATTACTCCACCATACCCACCGGCATCGCTTTGCGTATATTTGCGCAGTACATCGTCGGGGGGAACAAAAAAGGAACACTTGTCTGCCTGCAGCGTCTGCCGCACGTAGCTTTTGTTATGCACACGCACATGCAGCAAGTAGTAATAATGAAATAAATCTTCTGGATTACTAAAGCTGCGCTGCAGCTCACCAAAGGTGCAGGTGCGGGCATGGACTTCGAGCATGTCGGTAGTGGTATGACCGGAAAACTGCGCCTCTTTTTTGTAAAAAAGACTGCACAGGCCGCGATTGCCAAAGCAGCCGGTCAGCGTAAGAAGGAAGCTGCCGCACAGCAGCAGCGTTAAAAGCTGGGTCCCGCCTCTTTCACTGCCGTGCTTTGCACGGACAGTGGGCCGGGATGACGACCCACGTAATTTAGAACCTAAAGAGCACTTCACCCTCTTCTTGCTCCTTTGTCAGCGTGATCGTCATATGGTGATGGTATTCGTGTGGCTCTACAAAGAATATTTTGTGCACGCGGGCGCCAGGAGCAATAACGACCTTGTCTTTTGGTCGCATCGCGATGCTTTCGATATCATTTTTAATGTTTTTATTGGCCTGCATAGAGAAGGCTGCATCGGCAACAAACACCGGCACAAAGACTTGCCACAGGACCATGACGCCAATGAACCACACCATAGAGCGTGCCAAAATGTTCTTATACAGCACGGCGCCAACGCGACGACGTCCCAGCAGAGGCAATGAAACGTTTTCGCCATCAAGAACATAGAACGTATTGGTATTGTTTTGAATGTAAACCTGAATCGGCTGCACCCCTTTAGAAACCATGCGATTATCGAAGTAATGGGCGCATTCAAAGTCACGCAGCGGCTTAACGCGTACCGACACATCATCAATCGTAACCTCTTGTCCTTCGTGCGGCGGTAACAGTACTACGGTAGGATTGTGATACCCCTTAAATGAACAGCCAGCTGTCATCAGCAGAAGGAAAATAAAACCAAATAGGCGAGACCGGTAATCTTTTGTTGTTGATTGTGTCATATACTCCACACAGCATGAAGGATCTTGGTAACGTAGAAACGCGGGATATACTACGCATTGTCTAAAGTACGATGGCTTCAGGACGTTTTACAACAGCCAAAAAGCGGCCTATACTACTATATATAATGCATTAACGGAACGGTTTGCGGCGATCAAATAAGGATCGCCTTTTGCCGTCAAAGGGAGGTTGTATGCGTATTCATTTTTATTCACTACTTTGCCTGCTTGTCTTAACGCCGTCAGCGTCACCGACTTTTCTTGATGACGTCAACGAAGGAGTATGGACCGTCTTTTTTGACTTTACGAGCGAAGATGAGTTTGGCAATGCACAGCCACACGAGTTTAATCCGCAGAAAAAATACAAGAAAAAGCCGCAGAAGGATAAAGACGGTAATGGGCCTGAAGAACCAAACGAGGCCGCACCGCCGCGTAAGCAACTGCACAAAAACAAAGAAGACATTCGTCTTTCTGATATTAAGGGGCACGATGAGCTGGTAGACAAGCTACGTCGCACCATTCGCCAGTTTAAAAACCCTTCTCGCCTGCAACGTTTTGGTGGCCGTCATAAAAAAGGCATGCTGCTCTCTGGACCAACCGGAACCGGTAAGACCATGTTGGCGCAAGCCATTGCGAACGAAATGGGCTGGAGTTTTCACCAAGCAGCTGGCTCACAGTTTGTAGAAATCTGGGTAGGACAAGGTGCACAGCATGTTCGCCAACTGTTCGACAAAGCAAAACGTGAAGCACCATCGGTTGTTTTTATTGATGAGATCGACGCCGTCGGTGCGGTGAGACGTGATTCACCTTCTTCAGATGGTGGCGCAGAATATCGCCAAACACTGAATGAGTTCTTGGTACAAATGAATAGCCTGCAAGATCGTGATGACATCTTGGTTGTCACCGCAACAAATACTATCGAAGTGATCGACGACGCACTTAAAGCGCCCCATCGCTTTGAGATCTACAATGTCGGCCTACCAAACAAAAAAGGCCGCAAAGATATTCTGGAACAATACCTTGATCGTCTGCCGGTACAAACGGTCACCAAAGACGCCGTTGCTGAAATTGTTGAAAAAACCCGGAATTTTAGCGGCGCGCAAATAGAATCACTCATCAGTAACGCGGTACAGTTTGCTGAAGGTGACGAACAAGCGGAAAGTGTTGCCGACGATCACATTCTTAAAGCACTTGAAACGGCACGTAACGCGATGAAAATGGGAATGTTTGGCAGTAAAGAGCAACAAGCAAGCCCAACAAGCTTTGAAGATATCGCCGGCATGGACGAAATCGTTCAAGAGTTTAAAGACCTCTTGTTTGTCCTAAAGCATCCAGAAAAACTCCGTGAGTACGGTGTTGAAGCGCCACGCGGTATCCTGCTAGCGGGACGCCCTGGTACCGGTAAAACCTTGCTGGTGCGTGCACTAGCAAACGAAGCCGACTGCCCAGTCTTTTATGAATCAGGCTCTAGCTTTGATGGCAAGTGGGTTGGTGAAGGCGCCAAAAAAATTCGCGACCTTTTTGAAAAAGCCCGCATGGTAAGTCCTTCTATCATCTTTATCGATGAAGTCGATGCCATCAGTCTGCGTGGCCAACACCAAACACTGAATGAGATGCTGACGCAGATGGACGGTTTCACCCAAGATCACAACGTTATTGTTATTGCAGCAACGAACATGCTGCACGCGGTGGACGCACGTATGCGTCGCCCGGGCAGGTTCTCTCGCATCATGAATATCGAACTACCAAACAGCGAACAGCGCAAAGAAATTCTGGAGCTGTATATTCATCGTCTACCACGCGTAGCAGACGACAGTACGCTTCCTTATGACAAAATGGTGCTGCATACCAAAGATATGTGCGGTGCCGACCTTAAAGAATTAGTCAACGAAGCAGCCAGCATCGGCTGCAAGGACCCTGAGGCTAAGCAGGTTGAAGGACATCACTTTGCTGAAGCGTTGAAGAAAACATTGAAAACGAAAAAGGCGAGGATATAAATGGTAAGAAAGGTTGGTAGTACAAGTAAAAGACGCCAGTCATTCCTGAATCGAGTTCAGGACAGGCTCTGGCCCGCTGTCCGCGCGCAACGCGGCAGTAATGGAGGCAGGACCCAGCCATCCTGGACCCAGACCCTCGTCAGGGTGACATTGCTCGTCAGCATGACATTATTTACACTTACCGCTCCCCTGACCGCAGCTGGCGCCGGTCAAGACTATCTGACCTATGCGCATGCTGACTGGGAGTCCATTCAAAACGTTTCCAAAAGATCGGTGGTTCAAGTCATCAACTACGTCGGCAAAGACCGTACCTTTGAACCATTCAAGCATGATCGTGATGACGAACAAGGAATAGGAACGGGAACGGCATTCTTTATCGATGCTGAGACAGGAGAGATGCTTACCAACTACCACGTTATTGAGGGTGGCGAGCGCCTGGAAATTATGATGCCAGGTCACAGCAAAAGTGAGCGCTTTCAAGTCGAAGTCGTTGGCGCACAACCAGCACTTGATGTAGCACTGCTGCGACTGACACCCGAAGCAAAAAAGAGATATGAAACATTTTTGGACACCGTTCCTGGCTGCGCCGGTGAAATTCAAACAACCGAGCTCGGAGATTCCGATTTATTACGCCCTACCAGCCAAGTTATGGCACTGGGCTTTCCGCTTGCTGCAGAAATCAAACGCACTATCGGCTACCTTAACGGCATATCGTACAGCTGGAAAGCGAACTACATGCACTATCAAATTGATGCTGCTGTTAATCCCGGCAACTCTGGTGGTCCCGTCTACGATAAAACAGGCCGTGTCGTTGGCATTGTCGTCGCAAAGAACCTACAAAGTGATAATACCGGCTGGATGATTCCCATAAATTACGTCAAAAACCTGCTGGCTGGTATGCGCACCTACGGCATTTTGACCACTGATATGGGCGCACAACTCCAAAAGACAACCAAAGAGCTTCGCGATGCCTACCGCTGTAACAAAACCGGTATCCGCGTAACACATGTTCGTCCTAACTCTGCCGCCGAGCGCGCAGGACTGCGAGTTAATGACATTATTGTGGAAGTAGATAACCACACCGTTGATGATGATGGGCAAGTGCGCACCGACTGGATAGACGTCAAGGTGTCATTCAGAGAGATCTTTAATCGTGTCGCTATTGACGACACCGTAGAAGTCAAAGTAATACGTGATAGCAGTGAACATACCCTGCTGTTTACGATTCCTGCTAAAACCAACGCCGCGATTCGCGATATGTTCTTTCCGTTAGAAAAACTTGATTACCGTGCCTTTGGTGGTTTGGTTATTCAACCCCTACGTAGCAACCACATTCAGCTTGCTGTCGGTCATAAAAATAATATCACTAATCCGGCACTCTTTACGCTGCTGCAGGATAGCACACTGGATCACGAAGAGCTGCTGATCATCAGCAAGGTGTATCGTCATTCTCATGCCGATGATCAAAGAATACTCAAAGCAGGTGATATTATTACTAGCGTTAATGGTACTGAAGTGCGCACGCTGAGTGACCTTGATGCTGTTTTACTCAGCAACACCGGTGATCATATTACGTTTATGACACAAGATAACCAGGTCGCCTCACTGCATCTGCCAACGGTACGCGACCGCGAAGTCGATCTGGTTGCAGCGCACAAGTACAAAGAACTTGTGCTGTAGAAGTCTTGAATTGAAAAAATGTATTATCATATACTGCAGCATATGATAATACGACTTTGCATCATGTTACTGCTTCTTGGTGCTCTTTCTCCACACACACTCCTCGCGGAAAAAATTATTGCTAATGGCTCTTATGAGTTCCCAACAATAATCGACCCTCTTGTCTCATGTGCCGATGGCGTTTTCTTTTCAAAAAAGACCTCTCACCCTGTCCATGT
>JASFWT010000036.1:0-6740 GCA_050049075.1 Candidatus Babelota bacterium
CCGAAAATCGCTCCAATATCGAACCCCTTTTGAGGTCTTTTATGGCGACTCTAGTTTAACCCCAAGTGGTGCACTTCGCACTTGAATGGGCCATCTATAAAAAAGGTTTTGTACAACTACCCATTGGCATGCAGCGCAGCATGCAAGGCAACAATTGTCCGCGCCGTTGTACGCCAATCAATCTGTGCTGTATCTACCGCATATGCAACCCAATCCTCGCCATGACTTACGTCATCGCTCAAGAAAGATAATATCATCATGCAGCATAGCGGCAAGATGATGAGCCGGTGACTCATTTGCCAAAGTAGCCTTGCGCTGGTTATAAAAATTAAGAAGGTGCTTTCCTCGCTGTGCCAAAAAAGTAACCGCCGCATAGTAAGAATGCACTCTATGTGCTTTAGCACTCATCAGCAATGCTATTAAATACGTTGATGTTCACACTTGCAATACTAGTGCCGATCATGCAGATGGTGCATACAAAGCTAAGGACTATTTTTTGCATGGTTGTTTTTCTCTATCGGTTTATCGCACATACGACAGCGCCAAAGCACGTACCTGCTCTTTGCTTAGCTTTGTCACATCAAGAATGATCGCATCATTCGCCGGTTGCAGCGGACGCAGCGGTCGCGTCATATCACGCAAGTCTCGCAGCATAATGTCACGGCGAATACTGGATCCCGGATCTTCGTCCGGGATAACAGACATTTTTTTGTCCGGAAAGACAGCCCCCTGCGGGGACTCTCCCTTGCGCGCCTCATCACCCGCCGCACGTTGTGCACGCACCGCCAATGAAGCGGTTAAAAAGATTTTACAATCAGCATTGGGAAAAATATGCGTACCGCAATCGCGGCCGTCGGCAACCACACCGTGCTCGCGCGCAACGGCGCGCTGCATCTCGCAGATACCATCACGCACTGCCAGCAGCTTGCTTACCTGTGAGGCAAACCAATCGGTCTGCGGCGTACGCAGCAGCTCGGTAATATTTTCATCTTTATGGTGCAGCACCGCACCACGCTCATCGTAGCTGTACCGCAAATCTCTTACCCAAGAGGCAACGACCGCGGCATTCAGCCCCCGCCCGTCATCAACTTGCTCCCGGGAAAACTGACGAGAGGCAATGACGCCAATAGCGCGATACAACGAACCGGTATCAAGGTAGTAACAATTCAATTCTTGTGCGAGGCCACGCGCGAGTGAACCTTTTCCCGATGCCGATGGGCCATCAACCGCAATTATCATAGGACCCTCGCTAACACTCGGACTTTCATGAGTTCCCGGGGCTTTGCACTCCGCGTCGAACCCGGGATGTCGCTGAAGTACAAACCAAACTGCTGTCTACACGACTCAGAGCCGGGGCTCAATTTTAAGCTCACTGTTTCTCCTTTGGCAGCGCCACGTCAAGTCCCTGAAGCTCAATACTAATATTTTGTCGCCACTCATTCTCTACCACCTTCACCGCCACATCAAAGAACGCATCCTCAATCTTGGAAAAGAGCGTAAACAGTTCGGGGCGATTAAAGAACATCAATGGCTTGATAATACCTTCGGAAAAAACGGTGCACTTTACATGCTTGTCTTTAAGCAGCTTGGGCTGATTCACCAGCTGAACACCGGTCAGCCAAAACGCTGGTTCTTGGTTGCCGGCACCAAACGGCTCTAGCTTGTGCATATCATTCACCAAGCCACGGGCCACATCGGGTAACGTTATTTGCGCGTCAAGATGCAGCTTTTGTACCAGGTCATCTGGCGTCAGCTCTGCAGCAATTTTTGCCTCGATGCGTTTCTTTAACTCCGGTACATTTTCCGCTTTCAAGCTAAGCCCCGCGGCGCATGAGTGGCCACCAAACGTCAGCAGTAAATCTTTATTTTCCGAGAGTGCGTCAAAGATATTAAAGGCGGCAATTGAGCGGCACGAACCCTTTACAATACCGCTGTCGGTTTCCTGTAGCAGAATGGTTGGACGCCCGTAGTTCTGCATTAACTTACCGGCAACCAGTCCTATTACCCCAGCCGGCCAGTTTTTATGCGATGCCATAATCAGATTTTCTTTTTCAAGATCAATCTGCTTTGCCGTAATTGCCGTTTCAATTTCTTCGTAGATAGCACGGTCAACACGCTTACGTTCTTCGTTGATTGCCAGCAGCTGCCGTCCAATAGTAATCACCTCTTCACGATTATTACTAATCAAAAAGTTTACGCCGGCACGCGGATCATCAAGACGCCCCAGCGCATTAAGCTGCGGCGCAATCATAAAGCCAATATCACGCGAAGAAATAGCACGCTTTTCAATTACTTTACCGTTAGTTGCCAGCACCTGCATCGCGAGGCTAAGCTGCTTGTTGCTTTGCAGCAGACCATAATGCACCCAGTAGCGGTTTTCATTCACCAGCGGCACCACGTCAGCAACGGTCCCCAACATTAACAGCTCATACGCCTTCGTCGGCAATGTCTTACCCAGCTGTCTATACAAAAGTTCCATTACCTTAAAGATAACGCCCGCACCCGCAAACTCTTTATAAGGATACTTACAATCATTTTGCTGCGGATTCACAATAACGTCGGCTTTTGGCAGCGCTTTGTGGGGGCGATGGTGATCGGTAATAATGACATCAAGACCATATGCTTTGGCATCGGCAACCGCCTGGTAGGCACTGATACCATTATCAACCGTGACGATGAGCTTGTAACCACTGGTTGCGGCGCGATGCACAATCTTTGAAGAAAGCCCGTAACCATCACGACGACGGTTGGGCAAAAAGAAGTTAATGTCGGCACCGAGAGGCAACAGAGAAATAAGCATTATGGCTGATGAGGTAATGCCATCAACATCATAGTCCCCAAAGATCAAAATCTTTTCTTTCTTTTTAATGGCCGTTAACAGTCTTTTGACCGCCGCTTCTGCTCCTTTGAGGAGTTTTGAATCGGCAACACGATCGGGTGCTATGGAGAGAAAATCAAATACTTCTTGAGGAGTGGCAAAGCCACGAGAAACCAACGCTCGCGCTACAGGATAACTGAGCGAACAGGCGCTCATTATTTTTGAGACAGCAGCCTCATCGGCCGGCACCAGCTCCCAATGGAACTTTTCGCCTTGGAAGTGGTTTTTTTCTGCATGTGGCGGCGGTGATGATGGTGATGTTTGTGTATGCGCTGTCATGATGGGGGTGAAGAATAAACGGTTTTATGGGTAAGCGCAACCGGGTACACGATTGCTTTTTTGCCAAAACTGGATACTCTTCTTGCCGTATAGAGATGCTTTGTCATATTTATGCAGTTCTTTTTATTACGTATCATCCAGTACACCCACCTGTTAGATAGCGCCAAATGCACGCGCAACGGAGACCACATATAAATTTGTTCAGCAGTAACCCCCCTGCGATACACCACCCAAGTTCACCCGCTCTGATGGAGAAGGAACTCTTTCTTCATAACCCATCCTCATCATACAAACCAATCATTATCTTGCTCTCGCATACGCACAACTCACGCGAGTACCAAGCGGCACAGGCCCTTGCTGAGTATATTGAGCAGCACTTTCCTGCCGGCACCGCTCCCAGCCTCATCGGGCTCAGCCCATGCAACAGCACCGCACGATTGCATAGCGAGGTGGTTAGCACATACAAAATCAAAGCAAGAGCACTATCGTCACCCTTTCGCCCTGGGCAACGCAGGCGCTGGGACGAGCGTATGGTGGTCGCGCGCAAAATGTGCCACACATCTTTACCAATGTGCACAACGCCAGTCACCTGGACCTACTTGACAGCAACAACTACAATCGCAGCAGCATGGCTGTCGGGGTCGTAGTCAAGCACCCCACCTACCGCCCGCTGCTCAAGACGCTCAACATTGTCTACCCAACACTACGCGAAGCATTTATCATTCAACATCCCGACCACAGCATGGCCCCCTTCACCAAAGTAGGGCAAGGCATCAACGCCGACAACCTGGCTGCCTGCCGCCGTTTTGGCATTCGGACCACTCCGCTGCGCGCACGGGACGAGTTTGAACTGATCGTACTGCAATTTTGGTTCCTTTCAATGAGGGCGATGATATTGCGAAAATGGTAAGTGCCATCCTAGAAGAGGGAGATGGTGTCGTTATTCCTAAATCAAGTATGGTTCCACTTGAACAGGAAAAGGTCAGTAGCGCCTGCGAGGAGAAAAATACATTCTTTTTTGCTCACTCTGAAGCGGTAATGCCGAAATCTGCAATCTGCGGCTATAGTGGTGATATCAAGTTCATGGGGCACCGCGTCGCCTGCCTCCTTTTTGAAATCCTCTATAACGAAAAACCAATATCCCAACTCCCCGTTGAGATTCATCACAGCCCTTCACGCCTGGTTGTCAGCAAGACAGCGATGATTCGTCACGGCATTGTCATGGGCCCCGAAGACTTTCATATCATTCTGGATGGCGCGCAGCACCGCTTCACCCTTCGTCACCTCTACAGTTTTGTCGCGCCGCACATGTCGCTTCTTGAACTACGCCTGCATAAAGAACTGCTGGAAGCAGGCCTGCGAACCGACGATGGTTCCGAGTACCGCCCCGTCCTGCAGGAAGGTCGCTGCTACGATGAAGACTTTACCGCCGAGCAAGCAGTTTACATTCTAGAAGATGAATTCCCCTTTATTGTCACCGTTGGTACGCGTATGGCCTCGCGCCTGCAGCATGCAATGGTCAAGCGCGGCATCTTCAAGCCGATGGTCATTATCGCCTACGCTGATGATGACGACGCGACCATGTTGTCCGACACCTGCCCCGAATGGCCAGACTATGCGCACACACGTACCGTCACTATTCCGATGGTTCATCCCGACATCTTCCCCTCGATTACCAAGCCGCTGCAGCCGCACACCAAAAGCATTGGCTGCGTCTACAGCTTTTGTGCCGACAACCTGCCACCGCACATTGCAGACCGCATGGGCGTAGTGCAAGAGCATTGCGAGGCAAACGGCTTAACCTTCTTTCATGATGGCGACTCGCGCAGCAACCAGACGTTTGATCTGGTGTGCAAAGATATCATGAAAAAAACCGACTCACTCTTCACCCTGCCGGATGGCATTCGTAACTCTGATTTACTATTCGCCGCACGCAACTGCCACGCCAGCAACACCTTCATCCTGGGTGGCGATGATGACAACTTTCATATGGTCAGTGGCATTCTGGCAATGGATTACTCTGAGATCGTTAAGCAAATTCTGGCGCACATTGTTGACCTTAGTTGGGAGCGCACGCCGCAGCGGCAGGCCACGGTGCTTGATCTACGCGACGTCTATTACTTCTACCTGAATGAACCGTGGCTACGCACCCATGGCATTGAGCTGCCGAAAAATATCACACAACTGTTTGGTATCACGGTGCTGCGCGATCCGTACAACGACGACAACTTTGATCCCCCTGGCAAAGATCAAGACGAAGTCAACAAACGTACGGAACAACCATTGTTTGTTGATGAAGATGAATACAAGAAGCGGTTCAAAAAGAAAGAGGTTCTGTAAGCCGAAAGTACGTCTTCCTGAAACAAGTTCAGGGCAGGCCCTGACATGCGTCAGGGTGACATCTCAAAGCCAACTCTTGCACCGTGCCGGCGTTTACCTGCATTCTAAAAGAGATGAAGGTTAGACGCACGCTCCTCACGCTCATTCTTTTTGGCGCCACACTACCGCTGCGCAGCGCTACAAAAATAACGCCCGCCTTTCTGCGGGCGCAAGTAGCCACTATTCACAAACTTAATCATGCCAGCATCAATAAGCTTGGCATGCTCATCGACAAGCTTCCTGCGAAACACAAAAATGACCTGATCTCATTTGCGCAACAGCGCCTTACAAAGGTGCAAGCGCATCCATTAAAAGGAAATATATTGATCGGTGATGGCCCACAAGTGACCCAAGAAAATCTGACGCAGCTACTGGGTTTGCTCGCGTAACACTACTTCTCAGTAGCTTCGCCCTGCTGCCGTTTCATTGTTGGAAATAGAATGACGTCTTTGATCGAAGTTGTATTGGTCAACAGCATGACAAGGCGGTCAATCCCGATACCAACACCAACCGTAGGCGGTAAGCCATACTCCAATGCTTTGACGTAGTCGCCATCAAAGAAATGTGCCTCATCATCACCACCAGCTCGCTGCTGCGCCTGCTCATGGAAGCGTCGCTCTTGCTCAAACGGTTCATTCAGCTCACTGAAACTATTGGCCAGCTCCATACCGGCAACAAACAACTCAAACCGCGCAACATGCGTTGGATCATTTTCAAGCTGCTTGGCCAGCGGAGACACTTCGATCGGAAAGTCGGTGATAAAGGTTGGTTGAATAAGCTTGGACTCAACCGCTTCCTCAAACAGCATGTACTGTTTTTGTCCCAACGAAAGTCCCGCAACCTCAGTGACACCATGCTGCTTCAACAGACCGTCAATGCGATCATTACACACATCATCTTCAGAAAAACCACCAACATCAACCAGCGACTCGGCAACGGTATAGCGTTTGAACGCCGACTCAAAATCAAGTTCATGGTCGCCGTACTGAACTTTGGCAGTACCATGTACGCGGTGCGCTGCCGCGTGGAACAGCTTCTCGGTCAGCACCATACCATCTTCGTAGGTACCATGGGCCTGATAGAACTCAAGCATGGTGAATTCTGGGTTATGGCGCGTTGAAACACCTTCGTTGCGAAAGTTGCGATTGATCTCAAACACACGATCAAAGCCACCAACGACAAGGGTCTTCAGGTACAACTCGGG
>JASFWT010000037.1:0-6663 GCA_050049075.1 Candidatus Babelota bacterium
ACGGGTTGCTGTGGCGATAGGGTGAGATAACCAGCGGCGTGGTTACTTCGCGTGGTATAACCATCACGGCCCGTGTATTGGTTATGTGCAGCGGCGTTGTCTGGGAGCCACTTTTTTTTGTCACTACCAATAAGCCTGGTTTGCCGCTAGAAGGTCGCTCGAGATCGTCACTGCTGCCACGAGCAATATCCAGCGGCACAAACTCGCGTGCACCGGGAAGAAGCGCCATTGGCGTCGTGGAAATACCATGCGGGTCGTTCGAAGAACCGGTCGTTATGGTGATTGGAGTGACTAATGCATGTAGCTGTGCAACGGTTGTCAGGCGTTGCTGCGCCTTTGCAAAGAAGCTGGCATAGTTATGCGGATAGTACCATGGTGTTGGTGCGTACAGTGAGGGAGAGGTGCGTAGCGTTGTCACATCAGTCAGCGCACCGGCAACGAGAGGGTACTGCAGGCCCAGTGAGGGACCAAAGGCGAGGCGATCGGTACTGTTGTACTGGTGGATTAAGGCGTTGTTTACGCCGGTGCCATAACAGCTTTGATAATAGTACGCAGTTGTTGGTAGCGAATTAAAAAAGAGCAGAAGCTCACGAAACGTACCCAGTGGTAAGCCGGCAATATAGCGACCCGCTGCTAGCTTTTTTTGTGCCGCCTCATCACGAATATTGTGGCGTGGCAGCGATGGCCAGGAAAACCACCGATCATGCAGCAACGCGTCACTATCCTCTTGGCTTGATGGTACCAGGCCGTGACCATTTTGATACACCGCCCAGCGAGTATGTTTATTATCAAAAATCTCAGCAAACTTCGTCACCGAAAAACGTGTTTGATCACTTTTATTATAAGCGTCACGTACCAGTACTTGCTGCGCTGCATCATCACTAAGGGGTGGCAGTCGTACCGGTATCATACGATTGGTGTGCAGGCCACAGCGACCGACTTCATCGGTAGGAATGAGAGCATATAAGCCGCTTGCACGATGAAAGAAGGCGCGCCAGATTGCATCGGTAAGAGGCAGTTGCCAAAGGAAGAGATTTTGCTGGTGTTTCTTTTCATTTGCACCGGCGGCACGCACCGCTTCTACGGTGCTGGCTGAAGGGCGTGCAAGGTGAGTGGTGTATGCCTGTACCAGGGCATGCTCGCTACTTCCTTTATGCTGTGCGTTTTGTGCAAAGCGCAGGCGGCGCTGGACAATATTATGCCAGATGCGCGCGCTCATGATGACGGTGCAGCCTCGTTGTGAAAGTGCAGAGGCGGCACTCATCGTGGCGCCACCAACGTTGGGGGCCGATGGTTTTTCGCTACTATCGTATATGTCATGTAGCGCCAACATGAGATCACCTGGTGCGGCCTGCAGCAGAGAGATGGTGCAGAAAAATAAGAAGGCTTTATATATCTTCATACCAGAAGCGTACGAAGGGCGAGGGTGGTTTGTATAGGGATCGAAGGAAGCCAAGCTCGCAGCTCCGCTGCAACAAAGAAGATAGCTCCGTCATCGTGGCCCGCTGCACACGTAGTGTGTCAGCGATAGAGGCACGACCCAGCTAATAGCGCCGAGCTTTGCTCGGCTTCATAATTTAGAACGCTGCGTTCATACCAATATGGAACTCATGCGCTGTCTCGCCGATTTTCTTATTACGATCAAGCTTGTAGCCGAACGAGAGCTTCATTGGCTGTGGGCGCAGAATATTCAGACCAACGCCGACGGTGTGACGCAGGTTAAAGGTATCATTGCGTACGTGGCGCAAGTTGTCATGAATGGTTTTGTTATTGATTGGATCTTTTGGCGTATCCCACGCGCAGCCAGCATCATAGAAGAAGTGCATCTTCATGTTATAGTTGTGCAGCAGTGGGAAGATAAGTTCGGCATTAAATTGTACCGATTTTTTACCACCCAGTGGGTTTTGGTAATCCCATGATGGTGAGACCTGACTCCAGTTGAAGCCACGAATTGAATCAGCACCACCAAGGTGAGAGAGTTCACGATACGGAATCATGCCACTGCCAAAACTTTCAGCGTAGCCAAACTTACTGTGTAATCCTAAGACTAGTTCGTCGGTGCCAATCAGTGGGGTGTACCAGCTCGCTTCAAGCGAGGTCTTGAGGTAACGGAATTTACTGTTGATAAGCGGTGGCGCCAGCTTGGTGCGCAGGGCAAGACGGTAACCATCATTTGGATAGATGCGGTGGTTACGCGTGTCTTTAATCAGGTCCGCTGCCAGCCATTTAAGAGCACCAGACTGCAGCTTCTGCTCAAGCAGATTACGCATGCGCTCATGGTCACCGGCGTAGACGTTGCTGTTGATTTGTAGGTTGTTTACCTCAGAGGTAATATTGCCATTACTATCTTTGGTGATGATCTTCTTGTTGTTGTTAGAGGTCAGCTCAAAACCACCCTCGACACGCAGCGACAAGCGACGGTCAATTGATGGTAGCGGAATGTGCAAAGCGCTGGTGGTACCAAAGACATCTTCATACGGTTCTGGTGATACCCAGTGCCAGTTCTCGTACACCATCTTGTTGTATGAAATATCAAAGGTACCGCCGATGTTGCTGCCAAACAGGTATGGCTGCACTACATTAAAGGAGAACTGTGAGAGGTGCTTTCGTGTTGCGCGAATGATAAATGAGCTATCCCAGCCCAGACCACCAACGTTATTAAGTTTAGCGCTGGCAAAGAGTTTTAACCCTTCTTCGGTGCTGCCCTTGCCGGGACCAAAATCAATACCGCCGCTTACTTCACGAGTATGTGCCTCTTTTACCCGCAGCTCTAGGTCAATCAGGTCGGGACCTATGCGGTGTTTTTTCCACTCGATACCTTCACGTTCAAAGTAGCTTAAGTATTCAACATTTTGCTTGGAGCGTTCCATGCCTTGTGTGGTGATGACGCCACCTTCTTCTAGTTCAATCTGACGACGAATGACGTGATCGCGGGTTACGTTGTTACCGGTGATATTAATTTGGTTCAAGCGCCAGCGCACTCCTTTGTCCACGGTGAAGTGAATGTTTACAAAGTGCGTGTTGGGATCGGGAATGATGCTGGGACTAATATGCGCATCAATGTAGCCTTGCTGACCATAAAACGCTTCTAATCCTTTGATAGTTTCACGCAGCGCTGATGCCTTGTAGATATCACCGGGTTGCTGTAGCAGAAAGCGGCGTAGAATAAATTGCGGCACATCGGGATCATCAGCAATGCCAATTTCTTTAATGGTGTACACCGGGCCTTCATTAATAGTGTAGATAAGGTCGATATTACCATCTTCATGAAAGGTTGCTTTGGCATCGGTTACTTGCGCGGTCAGGTGACCACGGTCGTAGTAATACATAGCAAGGTACTGCTTGTCAGCCTCAACCATGTCGGGGTTGTAGGTACCGGCGCCACTCAGGAAACCCATTAACCAGTTTTCGCTACTGATCATGTGACCACGCAATGCGCGTCCGGGCACCGTTTCGTTGCCGACGAAACGAATAGTACGAATCTTACTTTTCTGTTTCTCATCGATCACAAAGTGTAGCGTAGCACGATCAGCATTGTCTTGATCGTAACGCAGCTCTGGGGTGATAACGGCGTGGTGGTAGTCGTTTTCGCGATACTCTTTTTTAAGGCGCTTGGCTAATAGATGCGCATGAGACTCATCAATAGTATGGAGCGTGGCACTGCCAATAGTCTCATCAAGTTTGTGAATGGTAAGGCCGCTGTTACCTTCATAGGTGATGCCGGTGAGGCGAGGTTTTTCGGTGACGGTAATAAAAAGGTCAACGGTATCGTCTTCGCCATTTTCTTTTTCAATGACGACCTGGCGAAAGCCGCCAAGTGCATACATTTTATTGATAGCGGTACAGGACTTTTTCGCGTCAAAACGGCCACCTTCCTGGTAGGGCAGGCATTGTTTGATAGCTTCGGTACTAATGTGCGTGTTGCCGGTAATAGCGATGTGTTGAATGACGGGATCGGTTGAAGCATCCGCTAGAAGGGAGCTGGTGGCACACAGGAAAATAAAGGCGAGGGCCAAGCGTTTCATGAACAATGTTTCCTTTATCTGCATGCTTGCAGGGTGTCAAAAACCCTGAGCATGTCGCGAAGAATGGGTATGAGGCGACATAGGATACAATGTTTATGTCAGAAGGCAATGAATCTGTCATCCAGTGGCACCAGTCATGGTCACCCTCGTAAGGGTCGACATTACGCCAGCTTCTGCGCGTAGCGATGCAGAATATTCATTTCATGTTCACGCGATACGTTGGTTGGTTCCCAAGCGTGAGCTTTTTCTTGGAGCGCATTTATTTCTGCGCGAGGCAGAAACACTTTGTGCCGTTTTGTCGTGCTGCCATGTGGGTGGCAGACAAGGGATATTTTCTCCTCTTTAAACTTGAGGCGAACATCAACGTCATGTAGGTCGGGGTGTTTATCAACTAACTGCTGAATCAGTGGCCATAAAATAACGTAAGGGTACGGTTGAATATGTCGTTGCGCCGACTCTTCGTTGCCTTGTCCTTTCCAGCCCATGAACCATAGTTCTTTGTGACCAGGATCGGGAATGCCGTCACCTTTTTTGGCACCAAACAGTGCGCCCAGCACATTAGAAAATACACTACCTTCTACGGCTGGCTGTGGCGATTCCTCTTTTACTTCTCCCTCATTTTCACTGACCGGTTTGTTTTTATTCATGGTCAAACGTACCTGTACCACCGTGTTGTCTGGGTTGGTATTGGTTGGGGTAAATGGCAAACGCTGCTCAGGATTGTAGCGCTTGGTGCTGACCCAATCAAAGCCTTGAATGCTATCTCCTGCGGAGTAGACGTGATAGATCTTTTTAAAGAACGGATAGGTGAAAAAGTGAGCCGTCTCGGCTTGCACCGGCGTGCCAAGCAGTACCATCTCATCGACACGCAGCGGGCTACGTGGTGGCATAAAATCCCATTTCTTTTGATGGGGAAGCTGTTTTGTTTTTTCTTTTTTTGGCAGCTGTACTAATACTTTATGCAGCTCTTCTAATGACTCGCGCTCATCCTTGTCAGCATAGGTTTTCGCATCAGGAATGTTGTTCAAGCCCGCTTCCATTAAGTGGCTGACGCCGGCCATATTCAGGGCAACATTGCCACCGTGACTATGAACCAGAATACGTATTTTTGGGGTGATGCCTTGTTTTAAGAAGCGATGATATTCTTGATGCAGCATATTATAGAAACGTACCGCTTCGCGGCGTCGCCGTTGCTGACTGACCAGACCGCTCCAGCCAAAGGTGTAGAAATAATGTTTCTCACTCTCGCTACGCATTTGTTCATGCAGGTGCTTGTATGCGGCGGAGACGGGGAACACCGCAAGGTGGTGCTTGTTCTCTTCGGCTGCAGGCGGATTAAAAGTTGGTTCAAAGCGATGTAGGCCAGGAGCAAGGATTGGTTGCAGCTGATGAAAGAAGGGGTCGTGGCGCATGTGGCTGGACATCTTTTTATACGTGGTGTTTTCAACATCATCACGCATGACCTTAAAAAAGCTCATCAGCCCAAACATGGTGCCAAATGACCCATGCATAAAGATGACCATCCATGGTTGTTTACCTTCGGCTGCGGTCACTTCCTTTATAGGAGGTGCGGTGCGATAAAAGCGCAGGTAGCCATAGGTAAGGGTGGCAAAGGCGCCACATAACGCCAGAATGAACGCGATGCGACGGCGATTCTTTTTTGAATACAGAGCGTGTGTTTGGGATGTCGTCTTTTTCTTCATGTCGTTAGTGTAACGATTTTGCAAAAGGAGCCTCAAGTAATCAGTTTTCGAGTACTCAGGTGCCTATGCTAGCGCAGAAATTACGCCATGCGCGATTATGCCAATAGTAGTCGATGCCGCCGCCATTAACCCAACCAGTTTAATCAGAGTGCGGCCACCAAACTCTTTATACAAAATGGTGTAGACCGAGATGCAGGGGAACCACAGCGTTAGCAGCAGCGTAGAAACAAACGCCTGCGCTGCACTCAGGTTTGGCACCATTTTTAAAAAGCTGAGTGCAATTTCTTTACGGAACAGGCCCATGAACAGAGCGGGCATGACGTCAACAGGCAGACCCCACAGGGTATGTAGAAAGCGGAACACGGTGTTACCCAGGTAAGAAAAGACAGCGAAGTAGTTGAGTACTAAGAGAATGGCGATACCACCGATGGTGATGGGGATGGCATCGGAGAGGAAGTTGCGTACGCGATAGCTGAGCTTATGCAGTGACTGCTGCCAGCGAGGCAGGCGAAAGGGGGGAATTTCGATCAGTAGTTCTTGGTAGTTTTGTTGTTGCTGCGCGCCCAGCAGTAATCCTAGCGTATGCCAGGTTACTCCCAGAACAATAAAGATAAGAGCGGTATACGCGCCACCCATGCGATCGGCCATGGCAACAATAAAACCGGTTTGCGAGGCACAGGGAATGGTGATACTTAGCAGTGCGGCAGTAATAATACGTTGCTGGCGACTATCTAGGACGCGGGTACCCACGATACCGGTGACGTTGCAGCCGGCACCCAGCAACATGGGAATTAAAGCAAAGCCGTGCAGCGCGTAGCGGTGCATCAAGGTGTCGGCCAGAATGGCAAGGCGTGGCAAATAACCGGCATCCTCAAGCAGTCCCATGGCAAGGTAGAAGGCGGCCACAACAGGTGCCACTTGTCCCAGCGGAATAT
>JASFWT010000038.1:0-6394 GCA_050049075.1 Candidatus Babelota bacterium
ATGATGATTTGATAGTGGTTGATAAGCTGCCGCTGATTGCCACCGAAAACTTTGGTAAGGACGCTGTTGATCGCATCACCTTCTACTCCGATGTGCCACGTGAAATTCGTGTGCTGGCAAATGGCGAACTTGATCTCAGTTCCTTTGGTGCCGGTGACGCTAATGGCCAGCAAATTGCATTTGCCGGTAAGGTGAAACTGGTTCTGGAGCCAGGGGCAAAAATTCGCTTCCCTGAAATTGCGGCAGAAGCAAATCGTGATAAAGCACCAATCCTCTACTTTGATGACGAGGCAGAGCTCATATTGCTGGGCAATATGGATCGCGATGAAGGACGCTGGACCGATGGGCTGACCGGCTCTGACAAGGTGCGCGTCAAGATGCTGGGTTCTGGCCAGCTGTGGTTTAACAAAGAAGCAAAAATGAAAGTGTTTGATAGTGCACTGGTCGGTGTTGAGGCAGATAAAGATACGCCACATACTGACATCACCATTAGCTTGCGCCGTCGCGCAGGATTCTACATCGGTGATGAAAACACTGCCGGTGGGGCATTCCAAGTGGGGAATATGGTTGATGGTGGTGGTGATGGTACCAACGCAAAAGGTGATGGTATTACCAGCACCGAAGTTAACTTTACGTTAAAGATCGATGGGCCAGGCGCCGTGTGTCACCTCGACCGTGAAGGCTTTATGGGGTTTGGTGTTGGTACGGTTAATAAATTCGCTAATCCAAATGGTACATTGCCAAATGAGGCAACCAGCCAC
This sequence comes from Candidatus Babelota bacterium, assembly GCA_050049075.1. Classification (GTDB taxonomy): domain Bacteria; phylum Babelota; class Babeliae; order Babelales; family JAUPTZ01; genus JASFWT01. The sequence goes on from JASFWT010000038.1 coordinate 762, forward strand.
GCCAGTGACCCAGAAAGCAAACAGTACGGTGCCTGGCGCGTGCAGTCACTGCACAACGTGAAGAATATCACGCTTGATGTGCAGCAAGGCTTCTTTGATCACAGTCGTATCTTTGATGGTGCATCTAGTGAGGCATCAGTGCTCGCACTGGGACCACTTGATTACGCAACCGCACCGGAAGATGTGACGGTAAATGGTGGTCAGTACACCATTCGTATGGGTGACCCGAGCGGTGCCTATATCCGTGGTGGTGGCAACGTGCTGTTTGTTGATGCCGGCATTCCGCATACCGATCCACTGGCGTTGAGTGTCTGGAATACGGCTACAGCACTGACCGGTACCGGCAACAGTGGTAAGTACAGTATCATGGCACCAAGTCCATTGATTCGCACGTACACTACACCTGTTGGTGATGAAACAATTACTGCAAGTGCAACGGTATATGAGTTTGTAAGTCGTGCGGTGAGTGATGCGAGTTCGCAAGGTAATGCTCTGGCAGAGCTGTATGGCACATTGACTATGCCTAACTATGCTACCTACTTGACCAAGTTTATTGCAGTAGGCAGTGACCAATTTAAGACAGTTGCCGCCTACCGTAATGGCACCACTATCAATAGAGATGAGGTATTCATTGCACGTAAATACGGTGAGCTTGTTGATCCAAAAATCGCACTTGATCAGGGGTATCTGATTGGTGATGCAAATAATGACACAACCGGTAATCCAGGTAGTTACATTGTTCCATAAGAAGGGTGAACGTAATGAGTAAAACAAGAGTATGGGTGCTTCTTTTGGTAGCTACTATAAGTGGGCTTCAAGCGCGCGAGTTTAGAGCTCCCTATGTGACGGTGCCATTCAGTCATGACTTTGATCCTTCTGATGATGAAGGTTTTCGTTATCAACTCTATAGCACACCATTTTGTCGACAAGCACACCGTGCTTTTACCAAGCATGGTACGGCAACCAAACATCTGAGTGCGCTTTTCTTTAATGAAGATGATTTTCGCCTGACAAAAATCTTTCCTGATGCACAGGTGCCCCATAATACCAAGTATTACAATCCTTATATGCGCACAATGAAAATCAAGCCACGTGCAACGTACTATGAGCAGGGAATACAGCTTGGTGCCAGTATTGATCGCACCGTATGGCGAGATCGAGGTCGTTTGGGTGTGCGGGTTAATGTACCGTTTAAAAGCGTAGAGATTGAAAGAAAAGATGGTGGTGGTCGGTATGATTCGCAGACACAAGATGTTGTAGCACGGCAAATTAATGATGCGACGGGAGATAATCTTGGCTATGCCGTTCGCCTTGATTTTATTGAAGCATTACGTAAAAACGCCGCTGGTAACTCATCAGTAAATTATAAGGGCGCAACCCGAGTACAAGTTCTTGATACTGCTATCGGTGCCGACAATGTAGCGGCTCTATATTCACCTGAAGGCCGCACGCCAAATGTCTCACAAGTTGGTATTGCGCAAGCACAGGTTACCACGACGAACGTGCCGGCGGATCTTGAAGGTATGGCAGAAGACACCGTTTATGCTTTTGAGTCAGCAACAGACAACTTTTATGCTGGTCTTGATGATGCATCGCAGGCATCGGTGGCAGAGCGCGTAGCCCTGCAGGATGCAAAAGCAGGTGTGTGGTTAACGACGGTGCATCATGACACAACAAAGCTGCCAATATCGGCTTCTGTTTCTGAAAAACTTTCTCAAAAAGTAGGCACGATGATTAGCATCTCTAACGCTAACGTCTATGAGTGGCTGCACGACCGCGGCTATGACTTTGAGTCCAATCGTCGTGTTGGCCTCGGTGATATCGATGTAGATGTGTATTACGAGCATATGCTGACTGACCGTTTTACGTTTGAAGTATGTGCCAAGGCAAAGCTGCCAACCGCTAGTGGTAATGATTACGCAGGTAATCCGTATCGCGCACACCTGGGTAACGGCGAGCACTTTGAAATAGGTGGTGGCGTGCGTTTTGGTGGCGAAATGTTCTCGTGGTTGCATCTGAACCTTGATGGTAACTACATGTTTGCGCTTGAAGGCACCGAGCATCGCTGCGCAGCGCCAACCGGCTCACTTATTCGCAATATTGGCCCCGTTGTTGACGCTGATGTCAGCTGGAGCACGGTGGTGGCAAATGCCGATGTGACCCTGGTACACCCACAAACGAATGATCTGACAGTAAGCCTGGGCTACCAGTTCATGTATAAAGACCAAGATAAGATCAACTTTAAGCTGGCAAGCGTTGATTCATGGTTGGGCAAAATTTATGACAGCGGTGACTATACGCTAGATAACACCATGGCCATTGATGGTAAGTTGCTGGCGCGTAATACCGAGCGGTATGCACATCGTGCCAAGATTAACATGACCTATCATTTCTCTGATTGGTTTACCATGGGGCTTGGTGGCGCGTTTACGTTTGCGGGACAAAATGCGCCTAAGTCACTTGATTGGTTCTACCACTGCAGCGCGACATTCTAGTTCTGCTACTTTAGCCTACAGTCACCCTCTTGAGGGTCCATAAAAAGTATAGGCGCTGTATGGGCCGAAAATTGCTCAGAAAAGGTAGTTATTTCATTTTTGGGTCGATTCTAAGTAGACTGTTTCCCATGCAGCCGCTAGAGCGCACCTACAACGACATTATCAATAACATCGATGACTTGGCACTGCGCGATGATCTGTCTGCCATGTTTATGCCCTTTTTTAGTAATAAGATGACGCCGGAATATGCTGAGCAACTGCGGATCTTTGCCGAGCACTTGCAGGCAGATGAGGCTATTGATGAAGTACATCGTGCCGCCATTCACGATTTGACCGTGGCGGTTCTTACTGCTTTGGCAGAAGAGCAGCCTACCGGCTGGGCAAGCCTGAGCCCATTAACTAAAGGAGTGGTTATTGGTGGTAGTGCGTTGACGGCTGCAGCACTACTTGGAGTAGCTATTATGTTGTTACGTAGCCGTATTACCCGGATGTTTTCGCCTTCTCGCACTGAGGAGGAAGAGGCAGAACTAAGAGCAGCAAACATTGCTACAGCGATTGAGCTTGCTGACATTAGTAGAGCAGAGCAAATAGCTCCTTATAATGAGCGTCAAGTGGCGCTTCGCAAACGGGAAGTGCAAGAACAAAATGCTTTTGACTTACTGCGACAAGCAATGAAGCGGCGCGACGAGCGCAACACTCGACGTCGCGAGGAAGCATTCGCTGCCTTTCAAGCCGAGCGTGCGCGAGAGCAAGAAGCCCGAGAAGCAGCAGCTGCTGCCAAGGCGGCACGAAAAGCTTGCGAAGAACAAGAGGCTGCCGAGCAACGTCGGCGCGAAGCAGAAGCGTCGCTTGCCCCCGCACCTGCCCCTGTCGCTGCACCCGTGCCAAGCACGATCTCAAGCAGATATCGACTTAGAAGCGGAGCTGCTGGCTGCTATTGCAACTGCAGAGGCGAATTACGCGCGTCGATAAGCGCTGCGAACCAAGCGAAACAGTACCAGATTTAGCATGTTCGGCCGCTCTGTCTTAACAACTGACGAGACCAAAGAATTGGCGCAGCGCCAAGAACAGCGTCTCGCAGCGCTGCAGAAAGAACGTGACGCATTGGCCGCGCAGCATGCAGAGGCTGAAAAGCTAGAAAAAGCGCAGTTAGCACTTGCTGATTTAGAAAGACAAGATGGTATGGGTACAAAGGTTGTTGCGCTATTTTCTCCGAGTGCTGCGGCAAAGCGCAAAGGAATTGCCAACCAAAAAGCACCTCATTATTTAGCGCAAGCAGAAGTGCTTGATATGCGGTACCAGCAGCTGCAGGACCAAGTGGAGAAGCAAGGTACTCGGGCCAAAAGAGCATTGCGTGAGGCGCGAGACCTCGCACTTGAAGATTACATGCGAGCGCAGAATAACTACTATGCAACGCAAGCGATACAGGACCAGATAGCAGACAGCCCAGATGGTGAGCTTGCAAAGCAGTTTCGACGGTGGCAAACGTGGGCAGCTGGTGAAGAAGTCCAGCTCGAAGGACGCCGTGCTGCACTCGAAGCTGAATATAGAGGAGCAGGCTCACATACTCTTGCTAAAGACACTCTTGAGAGCGCCAGCATGTGGTGGAATACCACGACTGCATCCCAACTACAGAATGCGCTGAACGCAAAGGATGAAGAGATTGCAGCAGTGCCAGAACAGGTTGCGGCGCTTCGTACTGAGCTGCGAGCGAAGGGCGATATTCCGATGGAAGACTTTCGTTCATATATAGCACGTTTGTCTGCTGGTCAGCATTACCTGCCGCCGTCGCGAGCCAGCAGAGTACTTGGTGTTTTGGGCAGAGTAGCAACTGGTGCTGCGCGTGCCGCGGCAAGACATAAACTGGCAAGTAAAATTGAAGGCAGCGATGCGTATAAGGAGCAGCAATGTTGCAAGAGAAAAGCAAGAAGATGGCGATGAGGAGGAAGGTAGGCAATCGCTCTATTCCCATCAGTCTGTCATCCCGAGCAAATGACTTCCCGGTCCCTTAGACATCTACTCCCCTGACTTGATCAGGGGTCTATCTTTCTGGGTCCCGGGTTAAGCCCGGGAAGTGCCTTTTCGGGGCTCCGTGCACGTTACTACCAACTAAACATAAAGAGGGGGTGCACGTTATGGTTAATCAGCCATCCTCTCAAAAGTGTTATTTAAAATAACCCTGCATTGGGCCCTGACAGGCGTCAGGATGACGGTTAAGTAGCGCTAAAAACACCCATTACTACTGATCTATTTCATTTTTTATCTTGTTCCTGCTACAATTATAGACATCAACAACCATATTTTTAGGGGGAACTCGATGAAACCTTACGATTTTATACTGCGCGCGCTTTTTATTGTTGGCGCGTTTTCTCTTTTCCAGGGAACATCATTACTGCAGGCAGCCGATGTAGTTGTTGCACAATCAGAACAAACAAAACCAAGCCGAGCAGTCCGCCTGCAGCCACTGCAGCAGCAGTACGAAAGCTTACTGAGTCGCATTCAAGATGATGATTTGCATGCTGACGTCCAATCGATGTTCGAGCCATTTTTTACCAACAGCATGTCGGCTGACTACGCGGCAAGTGTGGTGGCGCTGGTTGAGCATATAGAAGCTGATGCCACCATTGATACGCAGCTCAAGCAAGATATTCAAGGCCTTGCTGCGCAGGTACTGGCAACACTGGCCGAAGAAGACAGTAGCTGGTGGGCCAATAACAAAGGTTTACTGATCGGTGGCGGTGTCGCGGCGGCGGTGCTGGTTATTACGGTGGCAGTCATGTTGATGCGACGACGCGCGGCAGCTGCAGGACAAAAAACAGCTGCACAAAAAACAGCTGCACAAAAAACAGCTGCACAAAAAACAGCTGCACGAGAAGCGGCTGCACAGGCACTAGTTAAATCACCGCAGAAACCTTTTTTACGTCGTCATTTTGCTGCTATGCAGGAGTATGCCGCTAGAAAAGACAAGACAAGGTCCATAGCGAATAAATGGGCAGCTTTGGTGCGAGCAAAAAATCATCTTGCTGCTAAGCAGGAAATGACAACACAACGCATCGCAGATAGGTTTTCACTTCTTGCACGTAAAGCCCTAAAGGCTTCTAACCATACTGCTATGCAGGAGTATGCCGCTAGAAAAGA
>JASFWT010000039.1:0-6380 GCA_050049075.1 Candidatus Babelota bacterium
TGATAGCCTTGTGGCATTTAGCCTCCTCTTTTTGGGATTTTTTAGGCCCCTGGAGACTAACATTACATGACTCTTTTTTTTATCCCCACTTAGACATGCTAGTGGCGCACTTCGCTATTGAACTGGCGAGGCTTTTCTTAGACAAGATTAGCAGGTTTGATGAAGTATCTCTTTTTTCCTTAGAAGCGAGAGCTTCTACTCTAAAAAAAGCAGGCATGCTTCTGCTCCAATCTCATTCCTCAGATGATGCTACTTTAGGTGAGCTAGACTCACTTTGGCATAGTGGGATGTTTAGCGATGAGGGTGCAGCAAATATCATTATTCCTTTATATGAGCAAGCTGGTGAATTTAAAAAAGCCTTAGATTTGTTAATTGCGCTAGCGAAAAAGAATGCTCATCCTCCAGCAGTGGATTACTTAAAGCGCTTTGCTTGTGAGGCACCCCCCGAGATAGCTCTTAGTGCACAGCGCTTTCTTTGTTCGCTTATGGAGTCATCCTTTACAGAGGGTGGCGACTGTATTGTTTCGGATCATGTTTATGCAGAGTGGGCTCCTTTTTGGGAAGGTGTTATGACCCCTTTTGGATTGTTCACCCTATCACGCCTTAAAGAACAATACACAGACAGTGGTGGCGTGCCAGGAGGAGAGCCATACCAGGCCTTACTCGAAAAGTCTGCAGATGGCGGCTTACCTGCTGCACTTATTCATAGGGGTAATAGCTTAATAAGCGCCGGGGAAGTTGATGATGGCATTGCTATGTTAAGGCAGGTATCATTGCAAGGCTTTCCTGAGGGGGAGTATTGGGAGGGTGTTTATTTATCCAATAATGCACGCTCTCGGGATGATCTCTTAGGAGCTTTTTCATTGTTGAAACAATCTTTTGACAGGGGTTTTAAGCGAGCTGGGTATATACTTGGCTCTATGAAGCAAGATGGCTATGCTATGCCATGTAATTGGCCAGAGGCCCTATCATTTTATAGGGCGGCTCTAGAGGTGAGCCTAGAGAGGGATATTCGCGCAAGGATTTTTTTCAGAATAGGGAAAATGGGAGAATTACTTAATCGTCTTGGGTATCCAAGACTGATTTCTTCAGAGGAAGTAGTTTCAAGCCTTGCAAAGTCTGCAAGGCTTGGTCTTCAAAAAGCTATCGATGTCTGCCGATTCCGAGAAATAGATGCTCGTTTGCGTGAACCACGAGATTCATCAAATGCTATGTGTCGAGTTATACGGCAGAGAGTAAACGTATTCGACTTAGGCTATCTTTACTCTCTTCCTGAGAAACCAGAAGGGATGCTTCCTCATGAGTTTGGATCTCTAAAAAGATTTATTCTGGAGGCGTTACTTGGTAATACTGAATCTGGTGACAGAGCTTGTGCGATAGCCTCAGATTTTTCTCTTTTGGTTCCTTCTTGTATTTTAGGGACTAGGGTGTCGCATTAGTTCCGCTTTTGACTAAAACAAGTGAATGTACGTTACTGCCCATACCAGGGCGACCGTCACCAGGCCAAACAGCACCGCGTTTAAGAACTCAAGCAAGCGTCGCGCGTCACTTTTCATCAGCTCAGTTTTATTCTGCACGCGTCGATGCACCAATAGTGCATAGACCTGAAAGAGCACTAGGACTAACGATATGACCACCAGCAGATAGTATAAGTAATCAATTCGGGTAATTTTGCTGGCAGGGGGCGCAACGTTATCAATAACCAAACGGAACATTGCCATTGTTGGCAGTGAGGTTGCCAGAATACTGGTCCGTAGGACATCGCGGCCAATGTCGATCATCAGCGTAAAGAAGCCGATGAAGAACAGAATGAACAACGGAAAGTAGAGGCTCATGAGGTCACGAATACTTTCGTTGGTGAATTCAAGCGTAAAGCTGACACATGGGTAGCTAACTTCAAGTGAGTCATCTTGTTCGTGCAGCAGCGCTTTGACGTATCCTTTTTTTACAATCTTATTACGTGGGACCCAGGTGGCGGTCAGCAGGTCGTCAGAGAGAGCAAAGTGATCGGTTGTTGAGTCGAGGCACAGTTCATTTGGCGTGACAGAGCGGTTTTCCAAAACAATAGTAAGACGATGATCACTCATCGGGAAGTAGGTGTAGTCAAGGTGCGCTTTGAAATCAACAACGGTTTGAAAGCTCACCATTACGATATTGTCTACAATTTTGATGGTAGGCAGCGACTTGCGCTTAATCTTACCGTTTTGGAAGCCAAACTGTTTTATTGTCTGGAGTGACTCGGTTCCGAGGGGGAATGAGAACCAAACAAGGGCATCCATCGTGAACTTGTTCTTGCTAAACGAGAACTCAGAGAAGTTGTTAACGTGCAAACCAACGGTAACTTTTGAAGCTAGTTGTTCAACTTTTGCAGGGACTTCCAGCAAAGGTGGAATCTGATCGGCATAGTGCGTGTAGTTATGCTGCCAAGAGAGAAGAATAACGAAGTAGGCGATCATAGCAATGATGATTGCCAGCTGCGCTTGAGGATTTTTAAGACGGTCAAGAAGTAGGTCAACTTGTTTGCGGAAAGTCATTCTTTATCCTCGAATAATAGAGACGTGGTGTGGATAAGCGAGGCGTGTCTCGGGGTTAAAGGTGACATTAAAGCCACCAATATCGACATTCTTCATTGCCGCAATGCCCTCAAGCAGGTCTTTGGTGGTAAAGTCGGCAGTTAAGGTTTTAATAATGTGAGTAATGATGTTTGCATTGAGGTAGTACGCAAAGGAAAGAATATTGGTGGTGTCATTGGGGAAGTTTAGACTGCAGTCGTCACGAAAGATTTGTGCGACTTCCATCAGAGAGCTCTCTGGTGCCGGAACGGTGGTGGAGTAGGCGTAGGCTGCTCCTTTGGCACGCAGAATGTCTGGTACCCACATCGTTGAGTCAACACCAATAAAGGTGGTGCCATAGTAGCCCAGCTCAAGGAAGCGACTCATGAGCTTGGCGACAGGCATGCTGGTTCCCAGGCAAATCACCACCTTAGGGTTACTCTTAATGAGTGTTTTTGCCGAGCTGTTAATGTCCATCGTCATTCGATTGTACGACGCTTGTGCAACCGGCGTAATGTCATGCTCCGCAAGCAGTTCAACCAAGGTGTTTTTTGTTCGCGTATTAAAGCCGCCGTCTGAGTAGAAGAGGGCTATTTTATTAAGGCGCAATGTTTCGGTGCAGTGGGTCACCAGCGCGCGCAGCTGCGGCTCCATGATGCCAGCACCGCTGACCAGGTAATCAAGTGGTTCTTCCTGCAGATGTGGGTGGTTGCCCCAGGGAAAGAGCATGGCTACTTTGCGAGCCTTAATGAGGCGCAGGTTTTGCACTAGGTTGCGAGAACCCATATTACCGATGAAGAGTTCGATTTTGTGCGTGCGACGCAGGGTGTTCATGATGCGTTGAGCCAGCGCTGGTGTGTTGCGATCTTCAACACAGATGAGGCGCATATGCTTGTGGTGAATGCCTCCCGTGCCATTGATGCGGGCAAAATGAGCAAGGATGCCATTGCGAATAGCACGTGCGTATTGCTCAAAGTGACCATAGAAATTACCGAGCATTGCCAGCACAATTTCTTTTGAGTGATCAATGACAAGATCATCAAGTTCATTAATATTGTAGACCTTGAGTGCATCAGCATCAAGTGTGAGCGGTGTTGCTGCTGCCTCTTCAGCGGCTTCTTCCGCTTCCACCTCTTCAGCTGTTTTAATTTCGCTTTTTTCCTCTTCTTCTTCTTCGGCTGGTTTTTCTTGTTCGATGCTGGCGGCGACGCCGGCAGCGTAATCTTTCTCATTCTCTTTTGGCTCTATCGCAGCAGGAGCATCTGGTTGTTCTTCTGCTGCGTGGACGGGAGTAATGAGGCGCATACTTGTCGGCACGATACAAACAAGAAGGATGACAAGATAGAGGCGTCGTAAAAGATGCATATACAGACTCCAGCAAAGAAAGGGGAAATAAGCTTTTTGCGACCGAAGTATTGCGTAGTGCAGCGCGAACGCGCAATGCTTTACCTCAAAATAACGAAAGGAATAGTATGGTTATTCTTCTGCTTATTGGTGTAGTAGTACTTTTGGTCTTGCTGGGTAATATGCGTTCTTTGCTTGTGTGTGCTTTGCTTGCCGGTGCTGGGTATTGGTACTATGGACAGCTACCACCAGAAGAGCAAGAGAAATGGCACGAGGTCTATACTGAGTATGAAGGGCGTGCCCGCAAAGCGTGGAAAAGCTTTAGCGAGTAGTTTGCGTCAGCGCTGACACTACAAAGATAGTGACAAATCCTGCGGCAAATCCTGGTAGCATTGGTGCGTGCAGCAAGATTGTCCCAATGTATGGCCACACGGCAGCGGTAATCGCGCCGGCAAGCATCCCGCTGGTGGCACCAGCGGGCGTCAGGCCTTTGTAGTATAAGCTGGCGATAACCACCGGGCCAAAGGTGCTCCCTAACCCCGACCAGGCGTAGCGCACGATTTCATGTAAGCTTTGTCCGCTAAAAAGTGCGATACTTACGGCGATTGCCGTGAGCAGTACAATGCTTACTCGTGTGGCAAAAACCTGTGCACGAGCATTTTGGGTGCGAAGTAGGTCTTTCGTTATAATTGTTGCTGATACAATCAACTGTGCATCAACTGTTGAAATAGTTGCTGCAAGCACTGCACACAAGACAAAACCGGCAAGCAGTGGGGAGAAATGCCCCATGACCAGATCAATAAAAATAGTAGATGATTCATGAGTGCCAGTGCCATAGAGCGCACGAGCAAGCAGGCCAATTGCGCAAGCTGCACTTAGGGCAACCGTTTGCCAGGCCATGCCAACATACTTTGCTTTCTTCATGTTTTTTACTTCATCGATCCCCATGAACTTACTAAGCACATGCGGCATGCCGCAATACCCAATGCCCCATCCTAATGCGGTGGTAAAGGCGATGAAGAGTGTTGTTGGTTCAAGGTTGGGAAGAAGAGTCAACGGAGTTTCGCTTAAGAATGAAGACATTTTCTCTGCTGGTAGACGCCAGGCAGTTACCAAGGGGACCAGCGCAATCATTACCAGCAAAAAAAGCCCTTGAAAGGCGTCGGTGAGGGCTACGGCTAGGTAGCCACCAAGCATGGTATACAGAGCAATAGCAAAGGCACTGGTCATCATGCCAGTTATGTAAGGGATACCAAATACCATTTCCAGCAACGTGCCAACCGCTTTTAAGCCAGAAGCGAGGTAGAAGACGAAAAAGAATAGTGCGGCGATTGCGGTAACGAGTGAAACAATGCCTCTCCGGTCGCCACTGGTGTGAGAAAAGAAGTGGGCGATGGTATCAGAGTTTGTTTGTTCGGTGCGCAGACGTAAACGCGGTGCAATAAAATGCCAGGTGCCCCACATGCCGCCAAGTAGGCCAATAGCCGCCCAACATTCGGTAGTGCCATGCAGGTACACCGCCGCAGGGAAACCAAAGAACAGCCAGCCACTCATGTCACTGGCATGTGCAGATATGGCGGTCACCCAGTAATTGATATTACGTCCGCCAAGCATGAAGTCACTACTTGAGTGGAGCTGGGTATAGCCATACCACCCAACAAAAAGCAGTACCGTAATATAGAGAGCGAACGCAATAAGAATCATGTGGGAGTTCCTTTATTTCAGGGTGAATTCGCGGTGCCACGCCAGTGTCATACGAATAGCTTCATCTTTTGGCGTAAGCGTAAAGTCGGGATAGGCTGCATGAGTTTCTGTATCATCAAGCAAGAATGAATGTTCAAAGTTTCTTCGAATATCTACACCACGCTTTGCTTCTGGTTTAGCAAGGCATACCAGGCTAATAGCCCAGGCGCTAATGAGTCGCTGACGTGCATACTCACTAGGGTCATCATGTGCGTGGCGAACAATGTCGTGACCAAAGTCTAGAGCGGTGCTGTAATCGTAGCCACCAAGATGCAGGACGTTCACCAGCCGCGAAGGGTGATCATCAGTTGCTATCTGGGCAAGATGGGCAATGTCGGCAGTATAGCAATACTGGTAGGGGAGGTCATTGCGATAGACCCACAAAAACTTCTTGGTGCGAAACGCATCGCGAAAGCTGTCATAGGTAAGTGTGTCGCGAACATTGGGACCAAAAGGGTGACCGGTGCGAATGATAGTGATCGGTAAATTATGTTCATGCGCATGCTTGCGAAGCGTATCTTCTATCGACATGCAGGTTTGCCCCTGCTTGCTTTCAGGTAACGCTGGAAGGTCAGTGGAAATAGTCAGCGTATTATCCTCACGTGGGTCATGCCCATCAAAGATATAGGTGCGTGAGGCAGGGTAGACAACATGAAGCTTGTGTTCGTGCGCGATAGCGAGACAGTTTGCCAGCGCACTTTTCATATTTTCTGCCCACTCATTAAAGATATCAAATTCTGG
>JASFWT010000040.1:0-6366 GCA_050049075.1 Candidatus Babelota bacterium
TTCTGGGAGTTCCATGACGCGAATGATTTCACAGATGGTACCCAGTGAGTAGAGGTCGTCAACGCTAATTGGGTCGCCTTCCTCGTCGTCATACATGTTGGGTTGTGGTTTTGTTGCCAGCAGCAGAATGCGTTTATCACCTTCAAGTCCCTTGGTGATGCCAGCCATAATTTTTGGATCAAGTACTAACAGTGGGACCACCATGTGCGGAAATACCACTACATCAATAGTGGGTACTACGCCCATGGTTGCCAATGATTGGTCAGTCGTCTCAGGTGCATTTTTTTTCATGCAACTTTCCTCCCCCAAAATGTGGAACAATATAAAAAATAAGCAGCGCTAATGTCCCTAAACAGAGCCCGCTATTTCAATACGCACTAGCGCACTGTTGGAGCCAGTGTAAAGAAGTGACAACGCGAGTTGCAATAAAACAAAATTCGATGCCCAATTGTGCTTGAACTACCAATGGTTTATGCTGCCGCTTTCAAAAAAGGAGCCCTATGCAAACCCCGCGCACTCTTTCTCTGCACCATACAAAAAAAACCTTTACTACCGGCGATAAAGCGCTGATTGTATTAGATGACGTCACCTATGAATTTGAGGCAGGGACTTCATATGCCATCGTTGGCGCATCTGGCAGCGGCAAGTCAACACTGCTGCATGTGCTTGCCGGCTTTGAGTCGCTGAGCGGCGGCAGTGTACAGTGGGGTGGCACAACACTGTCCCGCATGAGTGCCGAAAAGCGCGAGATGTTTATGGCGCACCACCTCGGCTTTGTGTTTCAGTTTCATTATTTGATTAACGAGCTCTCTGTTTTAGAAAATGTATTAGTGAGTAGTATGATTCGCGGGGAAGATCAGGCGATAGCGCGTGAGCGAGCCATTGTGCTGCTTGACCGCGTTGGGCTGCATGATAAGCTGCATGCTCATCCGCAAACATTGTCCGGCGGGCAGCAGCAACGAGTAGCGGTTGCGCGCGCGCTTTTGGGCAAGCCGGCATTTCTTTTGGCAGACGAGCCAACCGGTAACCTTGACCACACAACAGGGCTGGAAATAGTTGAGCTATTTCAAGCACACCAGAAAGAGGCGGGCATGGGCATGATTATTGCCACTCATGATCCGCAGGTATATACAAAAATGGACGTTGTGCTGCGTGTGCAGGACAGTCAATTGGTTAAATAACCCTTCTGAGGGTCCAGGAGTTTTTTATGAAAAAATTAGTAGCTATTTTTTGTATCGTAGTGTTTGGCTGCAGTACGGTTGCGCCGATGGAAGAGGCAGAGGCAAGGTTGCGAGGTGTCCAGGAGGAAGATAAAGCAATATGTCGCGATTTGCTTAAGGGGGGAGTGACAGCAGTCGTATATGATGATGACGCTATCATGTTTATGCTTCGGCTCTTTTCTTGCCGCATGCAAGAGGTTAAAGATCCAGTTATTACTGATCTGTATAGTCGTTTGAGGGAGCTTGCTCAAAATGTCTATAATTGTGTGTTGGACCAGGTAAATAAAGGGGCGACCGTTGACTTAGAGGCACAAGGTTATGCCAGACCCGGAGGCCTTTTACCTTATGAGTACACCGGAACCAAATCAAGTTATTATGGAGTATCTTTGGAGTATAATGTTGTCTGTAAAAGCCCAGAAGAGCTGGGGAAACATATGGAAAAAGTAAAGAGTAATCTTCTTACGCTGGAGCAATGGTTGAATTTTAGTGATAAATTTTTTCGCTCTTTAAGTAGCGAGGGACGAACTGTTGTTATATCTTCGGTTATTGATCCCTCTCGGGCACTACTCAAAGAATTTTGTGATAGTGTTCCATCTATTGCTCATGCAATTCTCGAGCTCAAGACAAGCCCATATATTAGTTTGAAAGGTGTTTTATCTGCTTTAGAAAGGTACTATAGAGTTGAAGAGAGTGGTGTTGGCAAAAAGTAACCTTTTTAAAGATATCGCTCGCGTTAGCGGGCTGACTGCGCTCAGTCGGTTGCTTTCAGTCGCGCGCGCATTTTTACAGTTACAATTCTTAGGCATCGGTATTATGTCCGATGCCTTTATTTTAGCGTTTCGCTTGCCCAGCTTTTTACGTAAGATTTTTGCCGAGGGGGCGTTGTCGGCCGCTTTCGTACCCACTTTTTCATCACTGATGCGCGCACAAAAAAAACATGAATCGGCGCAGTTGTTGACGGCCGGTCTGTTGGCGCTCAACGCCGTGCTGGTCGCGCTTACTGTGGTAGTGTGGTGCTGGCCAGAATATATTCTGCAGGCACTGACGCGCGGCACTGTTGACCAGGCGCGTTTGTTGTTTGCGGTGCCGCTAATGCGCGTCTTGTTCCCCTTCATTTTTTTTGTTGCAAACAGCGCACTTTTTGGGAGCGTGCTGCACGCGACGCGTCGCTTTTTTGCGGTGGCATTTGGCCCGTCGCTCCTTAATGTTTTTTACTTAGGTGGTTTGATTATCTGTATGTGGCAGGAGCTATCGGTGTATGCGCTGTGTAGTTTTATTTTATTGGGTGGTGCGGCGCTACTGCTGTTGCATGTATGGCAATACAGCGCGCAAGGTTTTGCGCTTGCCGCGCCAGCAGCCGCTACCTGGTCGCAGCTGCGCACCGTGTTAAAGCGCGTGCCACCCGCGCTGCTGGGCATTAGTTCGTTAGAGTTGAATGTCATGATCGATGTGTTTATGACGGCGGCGCTACCGGCGGGGCAGGTAACCATGGTGCATTATGGGGCACGGTTTATGGGGATTCCGCTGGGCGTATTTGGGGTGGCGTTTTCTACCGTGTTGCTGCCGCACTTTGCGCAGTTAAAAGATCGCGCGCCGTCTCGCTTTACCTATTACATTTTAGAAGCAACCAAGTTAGTGGTGTGGTTAATGTTGCCCGCTTCGCTGGCGCTGCACTTTTTTGCCCCGGCTATTTTTACGTCTTTTTTGCAGAGCAAGATAGATGTAGCCGGTGTGGCAACGGCGGCAAACGTGTTGTCGTTGTATGGGACTGGCTTGATTGTGTTTTGTCTGCACAAAGTTGTACTCAGCTTGCTGTACGCGGTGCAAGGTACGCAAACGGCAACACGCGGTACGTTGTTGGCAACAGTCAGTAATGTAGTGGGTAACTCTGTGGCGGTGACGTATTACCAGAACGTGTACGGTGTTGTGTTGTCGACCGTTTTCTCTGGGGTGTTATTGCTCGCGTATTTGTTATGGGGGCTACACACGCGGCACAATGTGCCGTTTGCGTTGCGTCGGTTTGTGCGGTTTGTACCCGGCTTGCTGCTGCAGGTAGTTGTGGCGGCGACCATCTATGTAGCAGCGCACACGCTTTTATTTAACCAATTGCTGCCGGCAGTGTGCGGCAGCGGTTTCTTCTATTGGCTCGCCGTTGCGCCGTTAAGTGTCGCCATGTTCTGGTTGTTTTATCGCACGCGAAAATGGGCGGGAATACAGCTGTATTTTTTAGGGTAATTCACGTAGACTGCCCACCATTCGTCATTTGCCCCGCCACTCGTCACCCTCAAAAGGGTCCTCGTTATGAAAGGATTGCATGCGCACTTTTTCACTTCGCGGCATCGCCGCATTTCTATTTTGTGCAACCACTTTGCACGCCAATTATAGTACGACTACTGCTGACATTACCTTTAATACACAGGTGTTTGCCGACGCTAACCGCTGGTACTTGTTGCACACCGGTGATCCAACTGGCTTAACCGATGCCGGCAAAATAGCAACGCTTTCTGGGGTTGCCTTAAAGCAGGATGCAAAAACAAAAGTATCTGCACTTACCTTTTCATCGCTGGTACCAAAAAAAGCAAACATCAATTTAGAGGTGGTTGCGAAAGGAAAAGCAAAAGAAGCGGTGATCACCGACAATCCATTATATGGTGCGCAACTTCATCATCTGGCGGCATGCAGCCATGCACGTCAACTTGCGTTACCAGTGGTGACGTACGGGACGCCGGCTGCTGGCAAAGCAACCAGTGTTGCCTGGCTTGACGGCAGTGTGATTGTTGATGGCGTATCATATACCAGTGCGCTTATAAACACTGCGGCGATTGCAGATGCAAACGGTGCAGAAGCGGAGCGCATCGAAGGTATGACGTGCGGTGTGCGTACACGTGAAATCAAAAATGAAAAAGGCGTGGTAGAGCGCTACGAAAATGAAGAGCACGTTATCGTAGCGGTTCGTGGAAATGGTGAAGCGGTTTTTAATGGCCAGAATGGTGACGGCCTTGCGGTACTGCAAAAGAAGACCACGTTACGTGCGCCACAAAAAGATGAAGCGCAACCAGACACATTAATTGGGTTGGTGCCGGTAGATAGTACGGGGCAGGATGTGCTGGCAAAGGCGGCGACCGTTAATGACACCATGATTAAAATTGCCGGTGACGGTGATATTACTGGTGTGCAGGATGTGTTTTGGGATGCGACACTGCAGCGCCTGTTTGTTTCTCTGTCTCTTAATAACGCCGGTGGCGTTGGTGTGTTGGTTGGTAACCTTTCTATGACCGCAAGCACCGCAACAGAAAAAGAGCGCAAAGTAGTGTTGTCGTTGCAGGCTATTGTTGCCGATGAAAACAAAGCAAATATTGCAGGGAACTGGGATACGGCTAACCACGTCATTGGTATCAAAGATAGCGAAACAGTAGCGGTTTCTCACCTACGTACGCTGCACAGTTCTACGGGGCACAGTTATTTGATTACCGTTGGTGGCGTAAATGGGCTTGCTAATCATGTGCACGCACTTCCTCTTCTACGCAGCGCAAATGATGCCACGTATGGTGAGGATGCTATTGGTACGCTTGCGCAAAAAACCGATCCCACAAAAAAAGCAACGGCGGGTACCGAGTTGTACGTTGCCGAAGATGAAGCGGCATGGGTTGGTGGTGCAGTGGCGGTAGACACAATACAAGATCTTTACGTCATGGGTGACACAGTGTACGTCAGTTATGCCCATGCAACCGATACGGCAAAGCAAGGAGTGTTTGCTTCAACCGCCTTATTTGATGACAAAGGATACATCCGTGGCTGGACCTCATGGCAACGCGTGATGGGGCGTGCGGCGCGTACCTATGGTGGTGGCCGCGATGCAGAAGGTGATTACTGGGTATTGACCGCTGACGGTAGTGGTGACATTAATACCGTCACGCTGACCTCATGGGGTACCGGTGACGGCAATGGATTGTTCGGCGGTCCATCGGGTGATGCAGCGGCGGGATTAGTGAGTCAGCTGAACGTTGCCTTTCCGCGAAACGAGGGTGGTGTTCATGCACTGTATCCGTTTGCAAAAACCAATGCACATTTAAATGACGGCACGTTGTTAGTGGCGACGGGGCGGAACAAAGTAGCACTCGTGTTAACCGAAAAAAATGATGCACTTAGTGTTGGCGCCAACTTTGATGATGAGCGTCTACAGATACGTGATCTGACAACAAATGATCTTGATCTTGGTATGGTGACGTGTGCACAGATTTCCAATAAAGGGACCAGTAGCGGCAACGGCTGGTTGTTTGTTGGCGGCGCCAATGGGTTGGCAGTGTTGCGCCAAACAAACGGTGAAGGCTGTGATGCGCTGGATGATCTTACCGGTCTTGCTGTGTACTCATTCAAAGAAATTACCAAAGCAGATGGTAGCAGCTTTGCCAACGTGCGCGCGCTGTCTGCAGACGATACCAACCTGTATGTGTTGACTACAAAAAGCCTGTATAAAATTGCGTACGACGATGCCAATAAGTGGAAAGACACCGGTGCAATTGCCGCAGGTGAGGTAGAAATTGCAACGCCTTTGGCATTGACCGGACAAAGTGGGCACATCTTTATTACCGGACAGCTGCTGGGCAATGGGTACCTGCTGGCCACCACCAGTGGCTTGTGGACGATGAGTGGTGCGGGAACAACCATTAAAAATGTAACTCCTGCGGACTGGCGTGAGTTGTATGTCGATCAAACAAAACTATCCGGCTTGGGTGTGTGTGCAGATATCACCGTTTTGCCAGCAGCAACCACCAGTGGTGGCGCCGGTGGCGGGAATGTGTATGTGCTTTCGGCTGACACGTCGTTAAATGTATCTACCGTGTATCGCCTCAGTTTTGACACAAACGACTGTGCCGCTGCAACGGTGCGTATTGTTGGAAGCAGTAGCACATGGTCGCACTTCACTATTCTTGGGCAGCTGCGAGAGTACTTTCATACCGACGGTTCGTTTTCATACGACCTTGGTTCGTTTCACACCGCATACGAGTTCAGTACCGGTTTTGGTGAGGAACAAAAACCAGCACCGCTGCGCATGTTGCCTCATCGATCAGCGTTGTCTCAAATTGATGTGTGGTTAACCAGTAAACAACCAACTGCATTACAAACACGCACGGTTGATCATACC
>JASFWT010000041.1:0-6196 GCA_050049075.1 Candidatus Babelota bacterium
CTCAAGAACCTCTGGTCGCTTGTCTCCTACAACCTCTTCGAGAGATTGCTTCACCGCATCAAAGCCTTTTTCTGCATAAATTTTATCCAGTTTTTCGATCATGCCAACAAAGCGCCAGTGCTGTCGTTGCATCTTCACCACATGACGTGTTTGGAGAAAAACGAGCGTCAAAACAACAGAAACACGTGGCAGCGTCTCGCGAAGAGACTCTTTTTTGATCTCGCTAATCATTTTTGGCGTAAAACCGTCCG
Organism: Candidatus Babelota bacterium; assembly: GCA_050049075.1. GTDB lineage: Bacteria > Babelota > Babeliae > Babelales > JAUPTZ01 > JASFWT01. Next base: position 252 of record JASFWT010000041.1, read on the forward strand.
AAATACCAAGCTTGTATAAACCTTCTAGGCGTGCACGGTTACCAAAAACAAGGTCTACAAAAAGCCTCACTGGTGCGGAGCCGTTGACGAGCAAAATCTGCTCATTATCAATCAATGTAACACGCTGATTAGAATCACCTGCGTTTCCATGCACTACGTAGTTACCTCGGTGCATGTCAGCAAATTCAGTCTCCATAATAACATCAGTCATCGCATCCTTAACCTCTTGACGCAACTCCCCTTTAAGAGTCGATTGCGCGAGTGATCTACCATTAATGAGCTCTGACAACACTGCAAAGTGTTCATCATTAAGAGGTGCGGTTTCAGGGTCCACACCTGCAAGAGGGATAAGCCATGATTCCGGTGCCGTTACATATTTATTACCTCGATTACGAAGCATTTCATTACGGGCCACCGTATGAACAGCTTGGTCAGGCGCGTTGGCAAGAAGACCCATGCCAATATTACTATCAACCGATTTATTTAATCCTTCAAGGAGCTTTACCCATCTTGGTATGCCTGGATCCTGAATAGCAACACCACCGATAGGCACACGTCCACCACGGTAATTACCCATCAGAGGAATATCATCAACCGGACGTCTTTTATTAACTTTAAGCACCGTGTTACCGTAGCGAGCAACGCTACTTGTTTTTGTAGATGTAGCCGGAGAAGTGGCATTTATATGCGATTGATATAACTGATCATGACCTGGCATAGCAAGTGCCCCGCACTGGTTGGTCTCGGTCACCGGCGTTTGGGCAGCAGCAAAAGCACGACGTGCTCCATCACGCATACCCTCAGGAACGAGACTCGTATCAATAGCAGCTGCATTTGGAATAACACGAGAACGCAACAACTCCTTCTCGCTGGCTGACACGGTCGTCGAAAATAAACTCAGTAAAACAAGAAAACGTAATAATAATTTCACAACCCTCTCCCAAGTAAATAACATTGTATTTTAAGACCTACTCATTAAAATGGCATAAATAAAGTCTTTTTTACAAGTTAACGCCTACTTTCTATCAACAATCTCGACGCCGATCGCCTGTAGCTGGTCACGAATTTTGTCAGCTGTTGCCCAGTCCTTGGCAGCACGGGCCGCCGCACGCTGTTCGATAAGAGTCTGTACTTCTGGTGACAGTTCTTGCTCAACTTCGGTAAATGGCTGGCACGACAGGCCCAGTACGGTACGCAGAAGATCACGCACTGCTGAATGCAACAATGGATCGCTGGTTATCTCTGGCAAGTTACCAAAAATAATTCCCAGCAACTTTGGCGTGTTGAAATCATCACAGAGGGCATTAAGCAGTGAGATGTACAACGGATGCTCACAGTCTGGTCCCCGCGCTACATCAGCGCCGCTATCGCCCTCTTGCCCCCCTACCACTATGCCGCTTGCAGGCACAAATTCTTTTTTCTCCATTACTTTCACCAAACGACGATACGCTTTCTCCGCTGCCGCCACATGTTCATGTGTAAAATCAAGTGGCGTACGATAGTGATGCTGCAAAAAGTAAAAACGCAGCACCATCGGGTCAAATTGTTTGAAGATGTCCCGCAGCGTAAAGAAGTTGCCGGTTGATTTCGACATCTTTTCTTTGTTCAACGTCACGTGTGCGTTATGCAGCCAGTAGCGAACAAATGGCTTACCGGTCAGGCTCTCTGATTGCGCGCGCTCATTTTCGTGGTGAGGAAACAACAAGTCGGCACCGCCACCATGAATGTCGATAGTGTCGCCCAGGTACTCTTTTACAAAGGTAGAACACTCAATATGCCAACCGGGACGGCCATACCCCCACGGTGCCTGCCAGAACTGTCCATCACCGTTGCCTTTCCACAAGACAAAATCGTGAGGATGACGTTTGTCTGCACTCATCGCGACACGCGCACCCGCCTCTTGTTCATCCAGCGCACGACGTGCTAGCTGCCCATACCCCGCGAAACTGGTGGCATCAAAATAAATATCATGACCAGCTTGATAGGCGCTGCCGTTATCCAGCAACCCTTGAATGAAATCTATAATCTGCTGACTGTGACCGCTGACTGTTGGCTGGTGATCTGGCATACCACAGCCAAGCGCGGTCATATCTTCATGAAAGGCAGCGGTAAAGGTTTGTGCTACATGGGTAGCGGCGATGACGTCTGTAGAACCAGCCTTCTTTAAAATCTTATCATCGATATCGGTAACGTTACGTACATAGCTCACGTCGTAACCGATGTGCTTTAAGGTGCGGTGGACCGTATCAAAATGAACATAGCAACGACCATGACCAATGTGGGCGTAGTCGTATGGGGTGATACCGCAGACGTAGAGTGAGACGGGATCCCGGCCTTCGCCGGGATGACGGTTGAAAGAGTCATCCTGACGAAGGTCAGGATCAAAGCCTCTCAAGAACTCCTCTTTCTGCTTTGAAAAGCTATTATACAGCCGCAGCATCGGCTTACTCTTTGCCACCTTCATCACCCTTCTCTTGCTCTTGTTCAAAGTCCTGAACCAATGTTAACGCTTTATGAAGCAGTCGTTGTCGATCGGTATCGTCGATATCCTGCGTCTGTAAATACTTATAAACCAGCTGCTCGGTACTCATACGCGTACTTAGTGTCGCGCGCTGTGTGCGCTCTTGCACCTGATGGACCGGTACAATACCGGTGACATAGTGAGCTGGCTTACATGCTTTTTGTATAGCACTGAGGTCTACCAGATCGGTTTTTCCTTTGGGAAGGTGATACACAATTTTAATGATGGCACCTTCTAGCTGGTACTGCGCTATGGCAGCAAGCAACTGCTCGGTAAAATCAACCTCTGGCTTTAAATGTACTTCAATCTGATGCATGGGGCGCACCGGCAGCTCCACAAACGAGTGTCTCGTCTTCTTCACGCCGGCATCAGCTTCGATAGTAACGGTGCAATACCCTTTTGGCTCTTTACGCTCGCCGAAATCAACACGCTCGGGTGAGCCAGAGTAGACTACGGGGCAATTACCTGATTCATTTAGATTTTGATAGCGGTGCAGATGCCCTAGCGCGACGTAATCAAATGGTGGAATAGCCAGCTGTGATGGCATAAACACCGGATCGGTACCAAATACCGCTCGTTTTTCTGAGCCAGAAAACACGCCGGTGGTTACCGTCAGATGACCCGCAAAAATGGAAGGTAGGTTGGGATCAAGTTCGGCTGCAAATTGCGAAATGAGGCTACCAACGCGCTCGGAAAGATAGCCGGTAATGTCTTCGGCACTTTTTAACTGATGTGCCTCTTTTGCCATCACATTGGTACGCATCGGCCACGGAATACCAACTACTTGTACTGGACCTGATTTTGTCTTGATGGTCACCACGCCCGGCTTGCCAAACACATAAAAACCATCGTGGCGAATGTTGCCAAAGACATCTAGTGCGTGGGCCCTGCCAAAACTAAGTGGATGGTCGTGGTTTCCCACTACAATGACCATGGGAATGTTGTGCTCCTGCAGACGAAACCATTGATTAAGCAACAGTTTTTGCTGCGTAGGCGTTGGATACGGCGTCTTATAGGCATCGCCGGCAAACACGAACAAATCAACTTTCTGTGCAATGGCGGCATCGATCATGGTGCTCAGTGCTTTTTCAAAATCGAGCAGACGTGTATGAATACCAGTTGCCGCATCAATACGACCGTAGTTTTCAACACCAAAGTGGATGTCTGCGGTATGAAAGAAGGTTATCTTTTGTGTCATGGTGCTACCTCGCTGTCACTCTCGCTTGTCGAGAGTCCAGATAATTCAGTCTTCCCGGGCTTGACCCGAGATCCAGGTTTCACAGATCTCCTCCTCGCCCAACCTTCTTTATTTTCCTGACGCGCACGGCCAATACCAAGCGCACCGTGCGGCACATCGCGAGTGATGACAGAGCCGGCAGCAACAACCGTATCACGCTCTACTGTAACCGGGGCTACCAAACTACTGTTTGCCCCCACCAAGGCGCCCTGCTCAATAACCGTGGCATGTTTATTGGTGCCATCATAGTTACAGGTTATCGTCCCTGCCCCAATATTAGCGCGCTCGCCAACCGTGGCGTCACCAAGGTAGGCCAAATGCTTTGCTTTGCTGCCGACACCAAATGTGCTTTTCTTTACTTCAACAAAGTTGCCGACAACTGCACGTTCCTGTAGCACTGCGTTACCGCGCAGTCGTGCAAAGGGACCTACCTGCGCTGCAGCACCAACCGTGCTGTGTTCTATAACGCTATGACTATAAATCTGTGCGCCGTCATGAACTGCTGCTTCACGCAGTATGCTGTACGGCTCAATGGTCACCTGTTTACCAACAACCGATCCTCCCTGCAGATGAACACCTCGACCAATCACTGTGCCACGGCCAATACGAACCGCTTTTTCAATTAAAATGGATGCTGGATCAATCAGACGCACTCCATGCTGCAGCCAATGACGGCGTATGCGTGCATATAACAGCTGCTCGGCCGCACTCAACTCTTCTAAGGTATTCACCCCACGTACTAATGAAGAATCTAGATGCTGTGTACCAACAGTTCCCTGCTGCGCCGCAAGCGCTACCAGATCGGTTATGTATACCTCACCCGTCACACTGCTCGTGGTCAGCTGTGACAAGGCACGCTCGGCAAACTCACGCTGCAACACATAGATGCCGGCGTTGACCGTGGCTATCTCTTTCTCGGCGTCAGTGCATTCTTTCTCTTCACGGATGGCGGGACCATACACCACCCGTCCATACCCTCCCGGGTTGGCCAGCTCGGTCGTCGCAAAGGTAAGAAGGTTTTGCTCGCTGGTGTGGCGATGCAGTAATGAAGATACCGCCTCTTGTGTCAGTAGGGGCATATCGCCGTTCACCACCAAAATATGCTCACCGCTCCACGCTGCTTGTGCGCACTGCACCGCATGGCCAGTACCACGCTGTTCTGCCTGCAAGGCGGTAGAAACACCGGAAGAATTATGCTGTAAAAGAATGTTGGTAACTTCCTCAGCTTGGTGCCCAACGACCACGGTGACCGGCAGCTGCAGCGAACGCAGTAAACCAACAACATGTTGAACTAACGGCTCACCGCACAGCGGCACTAATTGCTTACTTTGTCCCGTACCAAAGCGGGTTGCTTTGCCTGCCGCAAGGACAACTGCATGAACCGCATTACTCATGCAGCTACTCCTTATAACCGAGCTGGCGATAGATCTTTTGGAGTTCTTCGCTGGGGTGTAGGGCAAACTGCACCGCTTGCAACCCTTCGTGTCGCGCCGCTTGCACATGCCCCGCCGTGTCATCAAAGAACAGACACTCTGCCGGCAGGCGGTTGAACGTTGATGCGATAACACTAAAAATATTTTTGTTGGGCTTACATGCCCCCACTTCACTCGACAAAATCACCTGGCGACGCGGAATGATTGAAAAGATATCGGGGAAACGCTGCTGATAGATGCTAAACATCTGCGTGTGGGCGTTAGAGAGAATAAAGAGAGACTCGGGACCGTATTTTTTATGTAGAAAGTGAAGCAGCTCAACACCCTCTTCGATAGGTGTTACTTCTTTAGTCAATTTCTCTGGCTGCGTTATAAACTCAGCAAGGTAATCAAGAATGATACGAACCTTTGGAGGGCACTTGACAAAATGCGTCAGCATCTGCGTAATACCAACTTTCATCTCTTCGTAGGTTATGTCACCAGAAAATAATGCTTGCTTAAGGTGCGGCGTCTGATTAATCGAGAACTGCGTGCATTGTTTAAATTCACAGAGGGGGCAATTCTTAAAGAGAAGGCCATTCATTAGTGTGGCAACATCACCAGCCCAACTCAGATCTATGCGCTCATCTTCATGGGCTTTTTCCTGAAGAAACGTTTTAAATAAGCGGCCACTACCGCCATCGAGAAGGACGCCGTGAATATCGAAAAGAAAGGTAGTTGGTTGTGATTGCATAGCTTCCCTGTAGATGGTGGA
>JASFWT010000042.1:0-6130 GCA_050049075.1 Candidatus Babelota bacterium
CCAATCGATGCTGCGAATATCGTCACCAGGAAGGTAGTTACGCAGCTGCGCAAACTCTAAACCACCACCTTTAAAAGCGGAGGAAAAATCGCCAGAAAGCGCCGTGTTCATAAGGCGACGGACGACCAGATGAATATGGGCTATTTTTGCTCGAAGTTGTTGTTCGTTCATGGCTACCTTATTGAAGGTCATCCCGGCTTGTCCGGGATCCAGGTAATGCATTAATTCTATTTTTGGACCCTCGACGCAGCGAGGGTGACAATGTCCCGCAAAATACCCTGTCCTACCATAGAGTCGCAAGCGTTTGCTGCAGCGCCTCGGGAAGAATGATGGATCCATCGGCCTGTTGCCCCTGCTCCATCAGCGCCACCATCAAACGAGGTAATGCCAACGAAGAAGCGTTCAGCGTGTGTACCAGCGCCGGCTTCTTCATGTCTTGGCTGCGGTAGCGTATTTTTGCGCGGCGCGCCTGAAAGTCGGTGCAACTTGAAGCTGATGAAACCTCATAGTGCTTATTCTGCCCCGGCAGCCACACCTCAATGTCATAGGTCTTTGCCGCACTAAAGGAGCAGTCCTGCCCCGCCAACAGACTTACCTGGTACGAGAGCCCTAACTGCTGCAGCAAGTCTTCGGCGCACGCAATCATACGATCAAGCTCTTTATTCGACTGATCAGGCAGTGTCAGCGCATACAGTTCTACTTTTTCGAACTGGTGAATGCGAATGAGACCGCGCTCGGTTGAGCCATACCCACCCGCTTCACGACGGTAGCAACTGGTCCATGCGGTATAGCGCTTTGGTAGATCCTCAAGACCAAGAATTTCATTGGCATGCACGTTCGTTAGGCTCACCTCTGCGGTCGGAATCAACGAAAGATCTTCCTCTTTGATATCATAAAAATCACCGGCAAACTTGGGCAAGTTACCCGAGTTGTACAATGACTGTTGTTTCACCAAATATGGTGGCAGCACCGGTGAGTAACCATGTTTAGCGTTATTCTTAATCATCATCTGGGTCAATGCATACAGCACCTTGGTCCCCATCTCTTTGTAAAAAACAAACTGCGCACCTGACATTTTAGTGCCTGCCTGCATATCAAACCATTGGTTGGTCTCATTGAGCTCAAGATGATGCTTCACGGGAAAAGCAAACGTTGGTGTTTCACCCCACGTGCGAACGACCTGATTGGATTCCTTGTTACCGACCGGGACCATATCTTCCGGTGGATTTGGGCAGCGCAGCCATAACTCACTGAGGGCTTTCTCTGCAGCTGCCAGCTCATCTTCTGCGTTTTTCAACTGTTTACCCAGCGCAATAGACTGCTGACGAATCTCATCGGTAACCGGGCCCTTAGATAAATTCTTCTTTTGCGAACGCAGCTCTTCAACAAAAAGTTGCAAACGGCGTACCGATTCATTGAGATCACGCAGGTCTGCAAGAGGAAAGTGAGGATCTTTTTTGGCAAGAGCGGCAGCGACCGTATCAAATGAGTCGCGCAAAAGATGAAGGTTAATCATGACGGTCCTTTTTGTCGTCCTAAAAAGAGGGCTCCCCGGACTTGATCCGGGGCCTATTTTTCTGGATCCCGGATCAAGTCCGGGAAAACATTATTACGCTGAGCCGTGTAGTATAGCAGGAGTATGTGAAAGGGCTACCGACAAGCAGCCCTTGTACACAACAAAGGTTATCTCAGTTCTCTTAGGCGTGCTTTATACTCAACGACAAAGTCAGCGAGATCACGGTACTGCGGCGTCTTCTTATCGAGGAAGGTCACCCCCTCACAGGCGGCGCTATATGCGCCCCAAAGGTTTGCCTGTTCTCTTCGTTTGCCTTCATGCAAAAAGCTATAATTGGGTGCTTTTTTCATGAGTGCAGAAAGCACCTTAACAACATGCCAACGCTCATCCGCGGCATCACCACGATCGGCAACAACTGACAATAGCTCACCTTTGACCGCTTCGATAAGCTCCGCCATGCCAAACTCAAATCCATACTTTACCGTGCGATAATAAGAGTCTTCTGGCTCCATTGAAATATCGCGTCTTGTTATCTGTTTGTACGCATGTGCGCCCACCATAGACAAGTCTGCCATGGCAACCTCGTGCGCCATCTCGTCACACCGTTGTGCATAGATTTTTCCTTTAAAATCGACCTCTTCCGCACAAGCAAGTGCCAACGTAGGTACATCGTCGACCTCTCGCTTTGATTTACAGCGAGCCTTATACGCATCGATAAAACCTTTCACAATGTAGGTAATTTGGGGAATCACACTCAGGTGGCGGCCGTCCCCCGGACTCAACAGTGGCGATGAAACATCGCTGCCTCCGCCAGAGGCACTTGAGGCATCATCTACCGTATCATCATCACTCGGCAAACTCGGCACATCGTAACCACTGTCGCTCGTTGGCCCCACCGTCTTTGTCTCCCCCTTTGCTCCTTTTGCATGATGCTTTTGCTCTGCCTCATGCAACTTCTTTAGGCGTTTCTCGGCATCACAAAGCATCTTGTATGCATACCGTACACTTGCTGGTGAGTGCTTAAAATCACCGCCCAAGAAGGTAATCGAGGGAGCTTTCATCATCACACTTTGCAAAATATACACCACATGCCATGGTGCCACGGTACCAGTGTACGTTGTCGGCGGGCTAAAAAGACCACCGCTTTTACCAACCAATAGTTCGAGATGCCCCATACAATCGCCAACCAACTCACCACATGCTTCTTCAAAGGCCGCAGCAGTACGATCGTCATAACACTCAGGCTGCAAACTGGCGAGCTCGCCAAGATTAAGCATCACAATCTCATCAGCTTTCGTGCGGCACCAGCCAGCAAAGTACTCATCACCCCGCTCAAGCGCCTCGGTAACGGTAGCCGCTTCAGTACGTGCCGCTTTCTCTTGGTGAAGTACAGGCTCTTCTACAATCGATTCATGATCAGCTTTGTTGTCACGCGCCGCCAGGCAACACGTCACACTTACGAGCAAAACGCTCTGCAGCAAATACTTCTTCATAATTTCACCTTCTGTGTATGATACAAACACCGTACGTTGCAGCGACACGGTAGCAAAAGAGGCAAAAGGGTTACCAGAAAGTATAAAAAGGAAACGATCAGGCGCTTGCCGTCGCCTGATCGTGCTGTTACGCTGCGCCGCCTATGAAGTCACCACAACATTTTGACCCCACTATTTTTCGTCGTTACGACATTCGCGGCACACTGCCAACACAGTTTAGTACCATCAGTGCCTACGCCATCGCGCAAGGCATCATTACGTATTATCGAGAGCAAGATCCTACGCTGCATACACTTGTGCTGGGCAGAGATGGCCGCACCACCAGTCCCGCCCTTGCCAACGTAGTGCGAACTGTTTGTCGCGAGCAGGGCATTGCGGTCTTTGACCTGGGGCTATGTAGTTCACCAGAGTTTTATTATGAGGTGACTGGACTCTCGACAAGCGAGAGTGCCAAGGAAAGCGGTGCCGGCATTATGATAACCGCTTCACACAACAACGCAGAATATAACGGCTTCAAACTGCGCCTGCACGGCAAGCCAGTCTGGGGCGACCAGCTACAGCAGATTAAAGTGCATGCTCTCGCGGCAGCCACAACACCCGCGCGCTCTGACTACGTCACTGCCCTTCTCAAACAGTTTACCCACCTGGGTTCGTTTGCACCTCACGTCGTCATCGACTGCAGTGGCGGCGCTGCAGGGCCCGCCGTGCGGGACCTCTGTGAGGCGCTACAACTGAAGAACATTACCCTGCTGAATGACACTCCCGATGGCACCTTCGCTGCACACGCCCCTGACCCAACCAAAAAAGAAAACCTGTCGCACCTGATCAATCTTATTACCAGTGCGAAGCAGCCAACGTTTGGCCTTGCTCTTGACGGCGATGGTGATCGATTAGTTTTGGTATTAGAAGATGGGACACACTGCGCTGGTGATGAACTCCTAGCGCTCCTGGCAACACCGGTGCTGGAGAAAAATCCCGGCGCGCACGTTGTCTATGAAAGTAAATCATCGCGCCGCCTTATTGATCATGTTACCAACCTTGGTGGTGTTGGCCATCTTGTCCCCTGCGGACATACCTACATTCATGACGCAATGTCTACTCACCAGGCACTGCTTGGTGGCGAAGTGAGTGGCCATCTGTTTTTTGCCGACCGCTATCACGGCTACGATGATGGTATATACGCCCTGCTGCGAGTACTTGAATTGCGTCAACAACAGGGCGCACTGGTGGCACAGTATGCGCAGCTACCCACTGCATACGCCAGTAAAGAACTACGTATACCGTGCATGGAGGAGTCTAAAAAAACAATCATCGACTCGTTAAAAAGAGAGTGGCAAGCGCTGCCTGCCGTGCGGCTTGATGAGCAAGATGGCATTCGCGCAGAGTTTACCGATGGATGGGTTCTGGTCCGCCCCTCTCACACCGAGCCGGTACTGAGTGCACGCTGCGAAGGAGCCAGTAAACCGGCGCTACAACGCTTAGAAAAAGAGCTAGGCGACCTACTGACAGAACTTATTCGTCGTCAATAAAGCAGTCATCATCAGACAAGTCACCAAGAACACTGCCGTCTGGCTCTGCCTCAGAAAGAGCAGTAGTGTCTAATGATCCACCAGAAGTATTCGACAGACCTGAAAGATTCAATGAGCCCATGCTTTCATTCTGCAGCAGTCCCACTATTTCTCCTCTCAGCGGCGCAAAGTGTGCTTTCTCTTCAGCAGACATAGTATCAATAAATGCCAGTGCGTAGTCGTAGTCCTCCGCATTATATGCCAGCATGACAATGGTACGCCCCGCTCCTACTTTCAGGTGGTTCACCCCGAGGCCTTTTGCGCGATACACTTGATTGAGCAAGGTCGTAACTTTCACCATATTGGGCGCCACCTCTTCGAGCTCACCCATCGCGGCATTATGCATCTGCACAACAGTATCATAGCCCCGTAAATAGGCGTGATGAGAGACACCAGGACAGTGATTATTCCTCAGATACTCTACGGAGACGGCACCGCACATGCTCTGCACGGCAACCAGAGACACAAGAAGCAGTAATTTACTTTTTTTTATAAGATTCATTTACCCACCAGCTTTTTTATTTAAAAACAACTTTTCTTACTGTGTGGGCACATGCGCACTCTACCAACAAATCGATGACTGATGTAAGTGATTACTCAATTATTTTCTCGATTTGGTGTCACCCTCTTGAGGGCCAACTGGATGCTCGAGAGCATGACAGAAAAATAAGAAAATCTGAGGACCGCCGTAGCCGAGAACGGTGAGCTGTGATATAGTGTGCGCCTTATGACAACACCGCATTCTTTCCTCACCAATCTTAACGAAAATCAACACAACGCCGTCACCGCACCGCTGGGAGCCCAGCTTGTTGTTGCTGGCGCCGGATCGGGCAAAACGCGTGTTATTACGGCACGTATCGCGTACCTTATGGCAGAGCACCAGGTGCAACCCTATCAAATTGTTGCCCTGACCTTTACCAATAAGGCGGGTAAGGAAATGAAAGAGCGTATAGCCTCATACCTTCCCGACCAGGCACTTCCCTTTGTCGGCACCTTCCACTCGTACTGTGTACGCCTGCTGCGTCGCTACAGCGACCTGCTTCCCTTTAAAGATTTTACGATTCTTGATACCGAAGATGCCCGCAGCATTATCCGCAAGATTCTGCAGCGCTACGGACTGGAAAAACAAATTACCCCATCACGCATGCACGGTATGATCTCGTTTGAAAAAAATCATCTGCCAAAACATAAGCCTGATGAAAATCCACCAGTGCCGTTCTTTCGCGAGGTATACGCGGCGTACGAAGAAGAGAAAGCGCACGCCCATGCCTATGACTTTGACGATCTGTTGGTTGTTGCGCTTGATTTGTTTAAAAACCCTGATTTTGTGCAGCAGCATCAACAGCGCGTGCAACACCTACTGGTTGATGAGTATCAAGATACCAACCAAGTACAACATGAGCTCCTGCGCCGTATGGCCTTGCTTGCTGATGGCAAGCTGGCAGTTCAGTCAATCTGTGCTGTTGGCGACCAAGACCAATCCATTTATTCGTGGCGTGGCGCACAGGCAGACAATATGGACCTGTTCACTAAAGAGTTCGCGCCGGTCACCG
>JASFWT010000043.1:0-6074 GCA_050049075.1 Candidatus Babelota bacterium
GTAAGCACTTACTCAAGAGAGATATGTCCGCAACACGCACGGTTACCTCACCTGTTTTGGTCATAAACATGGTGCCCTCTACCCACACAATATCACCGATATCCAGCGAGTGTGTCAGCAGCTCAAATGCTTGCTCTGAAAGAATTTTTGCATTCATAAAAAGCTGCACACGACCGGCGCGATCCTGCAGGTGAGCAAAAACGGTTTTACCGTGCCCACGCTTACTCATCAGGCGCCCGGCAACACGGACCACCGTGGTCTCGTCACTACTGGCAACATAGAGATCTTTTGCTTGCTGCGTCGTGTGGGTAACCTCACGCGCTGTTGGCCAGGCCGCAACGCCCTGCTTTGCCAGCTTTTCTACCTTTTCTTTACGAATGGCGTGTTCGGCACTGGGATTGTGTTCTGGCTGATGACTCATGCGAAAATCCTTGTTTGGTAAATAACTATGTAGTCGATGTTTTGGATAAAAATGACGCGGAAAAAGGAGGCGCCACGAAAGGCGCCAATAATACAACAAGTTCTCCACATTGTCCATTAACACATAGAAACACCCCTTGTTTTTGGGGCAAACACTTGTTTTTACCATTTGTAACTCTCTATCCTGGGGATACGTTATTATCTTTATATAAAACATTAAAGGAACGCACGTGTTTAAGAGGTTATGCATCACTTTTCTTCTGCTGCTTGGCGCCGTGACATTGGTCACTACGCCAACGGTGATGCATGCACGCGGCAAAAGCCGTGGCAGTACAAGGTCCTTCAAAAAGCATATCGAAACAAAACTGAATCGCTATGTACGCCAGTACAAAAAATTAATTCGTGGTCTGAAGCGTCGTCATAAAAAAAGCCAGACCGGCAAAGTCAAAAAAAGAATTCAGAAAGCTATCGCACTCAAAGCACGTGCACTCAAGTGGGCAGGCAAAGCAGGTAAACAAGTCTCGCTGCCGATGGTGCCAAGCATAAGCCAAATTGTTTTCATCAGCAGCATCAAAGAGGCACGCAACCGCGTCAAGGGCATTATTAAGATCGATAAAAAGCTGCAGAAAGGTGTCCTGCAGAAAGATCACGACAAACTGATGATGAAGCGTGACTCCTCGCTGAAGAAGCTTGATAAGATCTTCAAGTACGAGCCAGAGCTGCGTGCCAAAGTACAAATCCCAATGCTGCCAAAGGCGCGCATTATCTCTGCAAAGCAAGCGATCAAAAAAATCCTCAGTAAGATTCTGAAAGTCGACAAACGCCTTACCAATAAAAGCAAAGGCGTCACCCATCGCCAGTTCCGTGCCTTCTCTGGTAAGCGTAAGAGGTATATTTCGCAGATTACGAAGATCGGTGGTACCGCTTACCAAGGTATTGCTGCCAAGTTCACTGCGACGCAGCCAAAAGACCTTGGCGAAAAAGTCGGCTTCTCGTTCAAAGGTCGCACCATCAAGTACGCGACTGACGCCAAGCAAGCAGATCGTCTACTCAAAAAGATTAAAGCGTTTGATAAAAAACTTACCAAACTGTACGAGGGGCCAAAGCGCGACAAGATTGAAAAGTCTCGCGCCAAAGCGGCAGAGAAACTGCGCCGCCTCGGCAAGAAAGTACCACCAGCACCAAAGGCTGGCACCAAGGACAACTTGGTCGGTATGCGCAAAGATCTGAAAAAGATTGATAAGAAGCTGCAGAGCAAAAAGAAGAAATCACGCCGCGCTATCGAGAAATACATCAAGATGCGTGCCAAGCTGGCAAAAGAAGCACGACGAGCAAAAGATAGTGCCTCGATGGCGTTTGCCCAAGAAATTGAGCAAAGCCAGCCGCGCATTACCAGCACGACAACAAAAAACAGCAAAGGCATGTCAGTCACTAAAGAAAGCTACCTGTTCAAAGGCAAGTCATATGACCTTCGTTCTAAGCATGATGATGCAATGCTTCTGATGAAGAAACTAGAGAAGCTTGATAAAAAAATGGTGAACTCACGATTCTGGCAAGGTAAGAGCGATAAGAAAAAACGAGCAAACCTCAAACTGCGCGAACGAATTGCGAAGAAACTAAGACAACTTGGCCAACAAGTACCGCCGGCACCAGCAGTTAATTTTAAAGATGGTCTTGGCCCATCAGGAACCCCAAGAAGCACCAGGCCGACAAGCGGAGCTGCATCTACAGGTAAACCAGCGGCTACGGCTGCAGCAGCAAAACCTGCTGCAAGCGCTTCAACACAAACAGGTGGCAGCGGCAAGCCGACAACCACTGCTGCAGCTGCTGCAGAGAATACAAAACCAACAAAAAATACAACGCCGGCAAAAGCAGAAAACAAACCATCAGCGTCAACCAACACCGCAGCTACCGGCGCTGCAGCTGCTGGTGGTACCGCAGGATCGGCCGCTGGAGGCAGCACCACAACCGCCAAGCCAAGCATGCTGGCGAAAATTAAAAATAAGTTCTCACGCAAAAAAGGCGACAAAGACAAGAAGAAAAAAGATAAAGACGATGATGACATGATGGGTGACGGCATGATGGGCGGCATGGGCGGTGGCCGACAAATGTCAGACAAAAAGAAAGCTGAATACAAAAACCTAAAAGCAAAGAAAGCCCGTGGTGAAGAAATGTCACCAGGCGAACGTGCGCGCCTTAAGCAGCTGAAAAATCATAAACACGAACTGAAGCAAGGCGCCCAAGCGATGATGGGTGGCGGTATGCAAGGTATGGGTGGCATGCAAGGCGGCATGCAAGGTGGTATGGGCGGCATGCAAGGTGGCGGTGCAATGATGCAACAAAACCGTATGGACACCGCCGGCCTGACCGAACGACAACAAGCTGCTTACATGAAGAAACGTGCCGGTGGCAACCTAAGCATGCGCGAAAAGTGGAACGCTCGCCAAGGCCGCATGAAGATGAATCGCGCTCGTCAAATGGGTATGATGGGCGGCATGGGTATGGGCGGCATGGGTATGATGGGTGGCATGGGTGGTATGGGTGGCATGGGCATGATGGGCGGCATGGGTATGGGCGGCATGATGGGTTCCAGCATGATGCACGGCGGTATGGGCATGAGTGGTGGCGGTATGATGGATGGCGCTTTTGGTGGCGGCGGCGGCATGGGTATGATGGGCGCCGGCATGATGGCCGGTGGCGCTGCAGGCATGATGGGTGCCGGTATGATGGGTGGCAGTGGTCTTGGGATGAACGATCCGATGATGGGTGGTGACAGTATGATGGGTGGCTTTGGTGGTGGTTTTGATGATGACGATGACGGCATGGGCACCGCACAAAAAGCAGCGCTTGCTGGTGCAGCCGGTCTTGGCGCTATTGCACTCGGTGGCCTGGCAGCAAATGCGCTTGGCGATAAAGTGACAACGGTTGTAGAACGCGGCAAAGATGGTGCCGCCGCCTTAGGTGGCGCTGCTGCTGTTGCCATGGGTGGCGTCTTGGCAGTTGATGAAAATAGTGATTCTATAGAAAGTGCTGACGATGCCGATGAATGGGGTGACGAAGATGCCTCAGAAAATGGAGATGATACTACCGACGACTATGATGACGCCTGGAGCGCAGACATGGAAGATGAAGGTCCAGAGCTGAAGCATGTTGCAACTGGTGCGGCAGCTATTGGTGGTGCAGTTGCCGCCGGTGGCGCGGCAGCAGTACTTGCCTCGCAAGAAACCGGTGGGGATGAATGGGGCGATGAAGGAACAGATGACGAAGAGATGGATGAGTATGATGATACTGAAGAAGTTAGTGCGGCGGCACCTCGTCGCCGTCGACGCGGCCGTCGCAGCGGATCAAACAGCACTGAGGTAGCTCCGGCTGCAATGCTACCGGCCTCTTCTTCTGAAATCGCCGATACCTTAGCTCCTGAAGCCACTCTGGATGATGATGAGTACACAGATGATGATGACTGGGGAAATAACGATGATACAGAAGAAACTATGAACGACGAAATGCCATACGAAGCAAATACTCCCCCTGCGGCACCAGCAGCACCTCTTGTAGAGGATGAACCGGAAGAAGTCATCGATGAAGATGATAGTGATGATGATCAGGATAATAGTGGACGACGCCGCAGAAGGCGTAGAAGACGCTAATATATAGGAAGGATAAAACTATGACACACCGCACCCCCCTCCTTGCTCTTCTCTCTTTACTTGGTATACCGTCACTGCCAGGACGTGACATCAACAGACAAAAGTACGCACTCTTTCATCCACCTATAAAAGACTACGCCAGCACCCTTCTTAGCTTGCACTCAAAAACAGGACCAGTCTTGCCGCCTCACGCGCTCTGTACTACAGCACAACGCTCTTCCTATAGCAGTGACCGCAGCACCCGTTTATATAAGTATCGCATTGAAGACATGCAAGACCTGACGCACCAAGCACGGCAAAATCAAGATACGTTTATAGCTACTCCCTAAATAAAAGAATCTACTACGAGTAGACGAACTCTTGTTTTCACCGGAAACGTTCTGTGATACTGCATAAAACCCTTACGTACCATAACCTACGTAAAGAAAAGCAATGAAACAGTATACTCGTTATATTTTACTCGCTCTGATTAGCGGCATAGTTCTTATGCCGTCACGTATGTTATATGCGGGTATTTTTGACCGCTTTCGCAGCCCGCTTAAGGTTTTCAAAAACCTTCGCGATGATTTCAACAACGACTTCCTTCCCAAGCTTGGCGAGCATAAACTTGCGTCTGCCTTTAACTCATCGGTACAAACCTACGCACAAATCTTGCCCCAAATGATGAATATGCCACCTGACAAGCAGCGTATGATGGGATTAAACCTCTATGATATTATTCTTTCAGCGGAAAAAGCAAAGCACGCGCTTGGTGAAGGTGGCATGGGAGCGCGCCTCAAGCAAAAACTGACGATGGGTACTACCACGTTCAAAAAGTGGTACAAAAGAATATCAAAGTTGCAAAAACGCTTAATGAAAGACCGACGTAAAGGTGGTACGAAACGAATTCAGGCAACAAAGATATTTATCCACCTCAAGCGCTTTCGCACGTTCGTCCAGCAAATACAAGGGAAAGTGGTTCACTCGTGGGGCGCTATTCAGCGGTACTTGGCCCAAAATAATATTCCGGTACATCGACTGAAGAAGCTGAAAAAGATTCTGAAGAAACTGAAAAAGAAGTTCAAAAAGCTGCGACGCTCAAAAAGCTGGGAAGAATTCCGCGAAGATCTGGCAAGTGACGCCTACTCGCAGGGCTACCAAGGCGACAAGGCAGAGAAAAAAGCAATGAAGCGCCTCGGCCGCATTGAAGATCTTAAAGAATACCTTGATGAGAACAAGCGAACGCTCGGCTTTGAGTATCAATATTATATGCGCATGCTACAGCCAAAAATGATGGATGCGCAAAACGCCATGAATATCGTCTGGAATACGACGGTGAAAAAACCTGGTTTCATTGAACGCTTTCGTGGCATCGGCAATAAACACCATGTTCTAGAGTATATTGAAAAATACCATGATCGACTAAGTGATGATGTTGATGAGCTGCTTGATGAGATTGATGAAATCAAACAAGAAGCGGATAGCAACGCCGAAATGAAAGAGGTATATGGAGAACTCGTCGATGATCTTGAGGAAATGTATGACGATGACCTCAAAGAACTGCCAGGTAAACTTGATGGTAAAATTGCCCACTCTAAACAAAAACGCTACCTGCGACAGCATGAGGCAATGGATCTAAGTGCTCGGGTTGGTGATTTGCGTACACGTATTAATAATATACGCCTACGCATCTACCACATGAAACAAGCGAGTGGCCGACCAATGACAGACTCTTCTCTATCTAAAGACATTCCAATGGGACAACCAATTATGCCAAATACTGCACCGGGAAACATGCCAGGACAGTTTGGCTCCCCACACTCACCAGGCATGGATGGTTATGAACAAATGCAGCAGGAGATGAACAGCGCAAACATGATGCAGCAAGATGTACAAGGACAAACCAGCGATATATGGAACAATAATCAAAATAACCAGCAACAAGGTTGGAACCAGCAATCTCAACAACAACAAACATGGGACCAACAGCCGCAGCAGCAAGCATGGGGGCAACAGCAAGCTTGGAGC
>JASFWT010000054.1:0-5648 GCA_050049075.1 Candidatus Babelota bacterium
GTGGAACAAAGTGTGGGGCGAGGAGCCGGAGAGTGAGCAGCATCAGCTGGCGTGCGTATGGTATGCAAAGCGTGGCGGCCAGTCGTTTTATGCATTGAAGAATCATGTGATGGAGGTGTGTCGTATTGCGCACATAACGTCAGTGTGGGGGAGGGATGTCTTTCCGGGCGAAGACCCGGGATCCAGAGAGCTTGGCCCTGGCTCAAGGCCGGGGAATCCGTTTCTCGACGCCACCGAAGCTGCAGTCTTGCTGCATAACGATCAAACAATTGGCTACTTTGGCAAGCTTGATCCGGTAATGGTGCAGAAGATGGGGTGTTTACCAGAAAGTACTATCTACGTAGCTACTCTTAATGGTGATCTTCTGAGAGATAATCCAGCACCAACCTATCAGGTGCAGCCACTTTCAAAATTCCAGTCCTCTTCATTTGATGTCAGCGCTATGATGCCGCGTACCGTAGCGGTTGCTGAGTGTGAGCGTCGCATGGCTGCCTGTTCTTCGCTGATCACAAATGTGCGATTGATTGACTTTTTCGAGCGAAAAGAATGGACTGACCAGCGCTCTCTTGCGTTTCGCCTGACGCTGGGATCCCTGGAACGTACGTTGACCAAAGAAGAGGTTGAAGCGGTTCGCCAAGACGTTATTGGTGTGGTTACTACGTTGGGCGGTGAGCTAAGAGGGTAGTAGTCATCAAAACCATAGGAACCGTATGCCATCACCACAAAAACCGCTCCCTCGTCGTTCTTCAATTTTCTTTTTAGCGGCGCTAAGCGCCTTTGTTATTGATCGCCTCAGTAAGATGTGGGCGGTGCGTACACTTAGCGAACGAGGCATCCAACTTTTCCCTGGCTTCTCTTTTGATTTAAGTTACAACACCGGCATTAGCTTTAGTCTTTTCTCTTCATCAACCGGCTCTTCGCACTGGGCGTTAACGCTGCTGGTTGCCTGCATTGTTGCGGCGCTTGTTATCATTTGGCGGTTTGCTTCTACACATACTACGCTTTCTAACCTTGCCTATGGCATGATCATTGGCGGCGCGGTTGGCAACTTCTATGATCGTATCCACTTTCGTGGCGTGATTGATTTTATTCATTGGTCGGTTAGGTCATTTCACTGGCCAACGTTTAATCTTGCTGACTTCTGCATAGTATTAGGTTTCTGTTTTCTGTTGATTGAGGCATGGCATGACACACAATCTTCATAATCTGGCGTATTTTATTGCATCACTTGGCCCTGCAGGAAAGCTGCCGGCGGCACGCATTTGGGGAAGCGCGCTGGGGGTGCCGCTGTTGTTGGTGATCTATGGTATTGGTCGCTGGGCACCAGGCTTGGCCTTTTTGCTCTTTGCCGGTTTAGTTGGTGGCATGTTATTAGTGTCAACGTACGCACGGCGTGGCCTTGATGAGGAGCAAGAGGGGGCCATTATCCTTGACCGTCTTGCCGGTGTGATGATTGCGCTGGTGTGGTTGCCACAATTAACCGCAAAGTTTGTACTGTTTGGTTTTGCGGTGTTTCATATGTGGCTTTTTATTAGTGTGCTGGCGCAGCGTGTCTATGCGCACGATAATAAAACCGTATCAAATAATGTCATTTTGTGTAGTAGCGAGATTGCCTTGGTGGCTATTCTGAGCAACCTTGTGCTGCAGTTTGTCTGGTGGGTGGCACATTAATGTGGAAAAGGGCACTATCATACGTTGCCGACTTACTGTATCCACACACCTGCCTTTCTTGTGATTCTTTTGTCGTTGACGAGGCGCTGGTGTGTCCCTCGTGCGTCTCTTGCATTCAACCGCTTGCTAATACCACCGAAAAAATTGATTGTACGCATACCATGACAGTGATTGCCGCTAGCCGCTACGAAGGACCATTGGTTCGTTTGGTGATGGGCAAGCAATGGCGCCAGATCGGCTCGGCTCGTGTGCTGGGCAAACTGGTTGCTGCGCGACTGCAGTCGCTTTCATCTGTTTCTGCCCCCACGTCGGGGGTCCATTTTGATGTCATGATTCCGGTACCGCTGCACTGGCGTCGCTACGCCTGGCGTGGTTACAATCAGGCCTACGAAGTGGCGCGCGAAGTGCGCAAGCGGTGCCACATTCCTTTGCTGCGTCCGTTTTACCGCGTGCGGCACACGCCGCATCAAGCAACATTGCCAAAAGGGCAGCGCAACAAAAATATGGTGGGGGCGTTTGCACCATGTGATTCATGGGAGCGCGCGCAAAAAGCGCTGCGCAATAAACATGTATTGCTGATTGATGATGTGTACACCACGGGAGCCACTGTGCGTCAGTTGGCCAAATGTGTACTACGCGCCGGTGCTGCCAGCGTTACCGTTGCGGTTGCCTGCCGGGCCTAATGCAGATAAATACACTCTCAATGAGTACGTCATTCTGAACAAGAACTCCCCGGGCTTAGACCCGGGGTCTAGATTTTGGGTCCCGGCTCAAGGCCGGGAAGTTTCTTTTCAGAACCCAGTGCGTAGCAGCCTTAATAACAAGTTAAAGAGGCGATGGAACGTTGTAATTGATGTGCCATCGCCTCTCTAACTTTATTTGATACTTGTTCTCTACTAGGCTCTGACATGCGTCAGAAAGCCAGGCCGTACTGTTGAGGTCAGATTTTTTCTTAGAGCTTTAGAATACTCTCCACCGGTCCCTTCAAGAAGATTGTTTGTTTCGACGCATCACAGGTCGCGCTGCGTGCGCGTAGCCAGCCGGCATCATGCGAGGCGGTGACGGTGCCGGTTGCCGTCAGGTGCTGTGTGTGTGCATTCCACTCAGCGTGAGGAGCGGTCAGCGTAATCGGTGGGCCATCGGTTACTCGCAGTTGTGCGGTAATGGTGGTGCCGGTTATACGTGTTTGCGCGTTATCAAGTTGTGCCGTGTGTGCCTGCAGCGTGCTGTGCTGTTGCGGCGTGGTAACGAGCGTTGTGTGAAGATTTTTCACCGTAAGTGGCGGAACATTGTCTGTGTGTTCTGGTGTAGGGCTGCAGCCGGTGAGAAGGGTAAGGGTGATGCAACGTAGAAGTTGACCCGTCATCCTGGCCAGCCCTTCGCCTCTAGGCGAGGGCGTTTGGGGCAGGACCCAGAAATAAAAAACGGCCCATCGGGACGCTTCCTTACTTAATAAATTCCTCATACGGATGATTTCCCTGCGCCATAAGAAGAACATCAATTAACAAGCGCACCGCGCCGTGACCACCAGCGCGTGGCAGCACCAGGTCGGCATTGTTTTGAATATAGAAAAGGGCATCGCTTGGGCAGACAAACAGACCACCGCTTTTGCGTACCAGCAGGTCGGGAATATCATCGCCCACGATAACTGTCTGCGCTGGTGTGATGTTATGCGTGGCTTGAATGATGCGAATTGCATCGGCTTTCTCCGACCAGTGAACCAGGCGACACAGCTCATCGGGAATGCCAAGCTTTGCTGCGCGAGCCCGTGTTGCATTACTGTTGTCACCACTGACGAGAGCAACTTTGATGTTGTTAGCCTGCGCATAGCGAATGCCAAGGCCGTCGAGGAAGTGAAAGCTCTTGCCGGTGCTGCCCAGACTGTCACCCTCGCTTGTCGAGGGTCCATCACCCATGTGCTTGCGGCCATTGGTCAGGCAGCCATCAACATCGCAGATAATCAAGCGAATGTTAGAAAGAGATTGTTGGTGAGTGGCGAGTGTATCGTCAAACCACTTTTTTTCGGCTGCTGCAGACATTGGGCTCCTTTTTTCGTTGAGGTGTTTCCGCATAGAGCGGGGACACATGATACCCTGCGTTATAACTTTTTAATAGTAGCTTTAGAAGGAGCGTTGCTACGCAGCATCACCAGTACGCCAGAATGCCGCATCCTGTTCATCCATGTCATCCATGTCAAACTGATCAGCCGTGTCACCCTCTTGAGGGTCCATGTTTGGATTCATTCCTCGTTGTGGGCCATTATTCTGTGGACCGCCCATTTGTGCTGCCATCTCCATTAGCTTCTGCATATCCATGCCACCGGCACCGCCGGCGCCGTTAGGGTTGCCCATTTGCGCCATCATAGCTTGCAGCTCTTGCATTTCTTCGGGGCTCATATCGCCGCCAGGACCTCCTTGACCAGCATCGCCGCCCATGCCACCAAGCATGCCCATAATATCACCCAGACCACCACCGCCCATGCCGGCTGATGGTGCTTTCAGGTGCGGATGTGCATGGCGCCATTCTTTTACCCGTGCCCGTACTTTGTCGTACGCTTTGGCGAGCTTGTAGCGATGACGCATGTCGGCAAATTCCTGCCAGATGCCGCCACCATGTTTGAGGGCATCAGCATGAGGGTGAGCAAGCTTATCCAGCACGCCGTCACCAGCAACACGTACACCGGCGCGAATGTCGGCGTTACGCTTAATCGCCGCTTGTAGTTCTTTTACGTCGTCGGTAACGCCAACGTGGTAATTGTAGGCGGCAAGGTCATCAAGCTCATTGTCGGTAAACTGTGCGCGCTTGCGCGTCCACCCTTGATACAGAAAGTTTGCTGCTATCAAAGCGAGACGAGTGAGGGCGGCGCTGCGTGACCAGGTAGGATCTTGAAATCCTCTGCCTGCAATGTTGTCTGGTGTTGACTCCAGGGTGCGCGTTATATCTTTAAACGCAAACGCCTTACGCAAGCCAAAGGCACCGGCGCGTGCAAGACGCCCGTCGTTGGTCCAGCGCATTTTGCTGGTATCGGTTTGTGAAAGTGCATCCGCTTCGTCATGTGCGTGCTTGCGATCAAGGTAGGTGTCGGCAGCAACGTAGGCAGTGTAGGGAAGGGGGCCGGTTGCCTTTTTATAGAGGCGTTCAAATTTGGTAGGAGGTGCGGGTGAGGGGTTAATATCATAGTCGAGATGTTCTTTGATCCGTGCTATTGCTTCTTGCCCAAGGTCACTAGGTGAATCGTAAAGTGAGAGTAAAGACGAAATGACTTTGTGCGCATATTCTCTCTTAGGATTCGGCTGTCCCGTCGGTGTCAACTCTGCAAGTGCAGCTTTTGCGAGTTCAACATTATTGTTTATATCTGCTCCAAGGTCGACTGCCATACGAGTATCACCTCTTTCCGGTAGAGGGCCTTTAATGAGCGCATCTAAAGCTTTTTTAACATGGTCCCGCGTTGCTTCTTTTTCATCAACGGTTGTGTCTGTAGCGGGGACTTTGCGTCCTACTTTGGTAAGGATACGAGCCCTTCTTTGCTCTTCTGTTTCTCGTTTAGGGTGGCCACCTGTATTTTTCGCAGCCCATGTGTGGCCGCACAACAGAATCATGCCCAGCAACAAAAGACATAGATCCTGGAACAGCGTCCAGGATGACCGTGCTGATGTCTTCCCGGCCTTGAGCCGGAATCCAGACTTTAGGCCCCGGCTCAAGGCCGGGGAAGCATTTGTTTTCATGAATTCCCCCCACAGTGGTGTTATGAGCGTTGCCACACCTCGGTAATGATGGTGCGCACCGCTTCGTCGGCATCATCGTAATGCTCGATGTGGCGATGGGTATGCTCATCAATAAAGTGTGCGTTCTTTTTATTCTTGATACCGACGCAGCTGATGTTCGCAGCGTTGGCAGCCGTAAAGCCGGCTAATGAATCTTCAAACACAATGCATTCTTCCGGTGCCGCTTTCAGTTGGTCGGCAGCGTGCAGAAAG
>JASFWT010000044.1:0-6058 GCA_050049075.1 Candidatus Babelota bacterium
CGGTGTCACATGATCAAGGAACATCTGAAAAGTTTTATAGTCAGCAGTCAGCGGACACTGCACAAACGCATTACCAGAGAACAAAATGAGGCCCACCCGCTCAAACGCCAACTTCTGCAGCAGCTTGCGCACCTTCAGCTTGGTAAATGCAAGGCGACTCGGCTTTACATCTTGCGCCAGCATGGAGCGAGAAACATCAAGCGCAATCAGAACATCACGCCCCTCTTGCGTCACCTCCACCTCTTTTTTACCCCACTGCGGCTGCAGCAACGCCACAAAAAGAGCCACCAATGCCAGTGTCAGTAGTATTACCTTCATAACACCACGCCAACGTGCATACCCAGGCAACAAAAGCTTAAAGTAGGTATGATGCGCCAGCACCTGCAAACGACGCGCATAGGTAATATACCCCCACATCACTGCAATAATAGCCCAGACAAATACCGGTGCGTACCATACACGATCAAGCCCTGCCCACAGCAGTCGAGAGCCACCAAGCAACATCATGAGAGACCTCGCCATACAACGTATCGTAAAAAGAGCTCAAGGAAGAACAACAACAAGATCCACCAAATAAAAGTGGCAAACGCTTCATAGTAATTGTGATACAGCGTGGTGTTGTATTGAGTTTTTTCAAGCGCATCAATCTTGGCATACGCCTTTTTTAGATCGGCCGGCGTATAGACTCGGAAGAAGTGCCCACCTGTTTCTTGCGCAAGACTACGCAATAATTTTTCGTCAATTACCGTGCGTTCCGGCGTCACACGCCCAAACATATCGTAATCATAGGCGCGATCTTTATTGCCTACCCCAAGCGTGTACACCTTTATACCAAACTGCTTTGCCAAGTTGATGATAACATCTGGCTTTAACTCTTCATCACTTGGCATACCATCGGTAAGCAGGACAATAACTTTGCTTTTTGACTCAGAGTCTCGCAAGCGATTGATCGCGGTTGCAAGCGCCGTCATCATCGCCGTACCATTCGGGTCAACGTCCCCTAGCTGCAAGTCTTTCACCACGTCCTTTAGCAACTCTTTATCAAGCGTCAGGGGAACTTTTGAAAAAGCTTCGGCACCAAAGAGCACGACACCTATCGGGTCGTTGTGCCGCATCTCGATGAAATCAAGCGCCTCGCGCTTTGCCGCCTCAATACGCGTCGTGCGATCTTTTAAATCATCAAAAACACGCATGCTTCCCGACATATCGATAGTGAGCACAATATCGACACCTTTGATGTTGACGCTACTAGAAGTATCAAGCCACTGCGGGCGTGCAATCAACATAGTCAATAACCCAAGACTGAGAAGGCGAAGGAAAAAAAGAATTGAGCGAACGGGGAAACGAACCTCGTGCCCCTTATCTGAAATGTAACCGGCAAGGGCGTAGCGATAACGCAAACGACGGCGAATGATTGCTACCCATAGTGCGGCCGCAACCAGCACCGGTACCAACCAATACCACACCCAGGGATAGGCAAAGTGTAACTGCTCCATACACGTTATTCTTTACTGCAAGTGATTATGATGACAAAACCAGGCGCGCACACGCCCTGCAAACTGCTCGCTGCTTTCATCTGGGGCTCGCGTAAATGAAGGCCCAACAATCAGCGAAATTGGATGCGCAGTATTAATCAGAAAACCTTCTTTTGCCAAGACTTTTCCTGCGTTCCTAATAAAAACAGGCCGCACCGGTCGTCGAAGCTTTTCGGCCAAAACCGCAAACCCGGCAAAGAACTGATGTATTTGACCATCAGTAAAACGTGCTCCTTCGGGAAATAAAAGAACATGTCGCGCCTTATCACGAGCCATACGGCGTATACGCGCCAGTGCCCGTGCCGCATCTCGTGCTGAATCGACATTCACCATGACATGCATGCGATGCAATAACCACCCTAGAATAGGCGTACGGCGATAGATATGCTTACTTAACCACATACGTGGATACGATCCCAGTAGCATCTCTATCAGAGGAATATCAAGCGCCGAGGCATGATTAGCAACAATTATAGAAGGATCATCGGGATACAATGGAAGTGGCTCCTCATACGTAATAGCGGCACGAATGAAGCAAACCTTAAAGGCCAGCCAGCTCCAACACGAGGTAATGCGGTGATACAGACGTAGATCGTAGCGAATCGACGCCGGTAAAAGTGAAAGCAGTAAACAGAGAGCCGCCCCGACCAGCGAGACGGCTACCATCAATGGATAGGTAATGAGACGGCGTATAAACGCTACCACACCAGCAAACATACAACCGCAAGCAAGCCAAAGGCGATACCACCGGTACCAACATAAAACACCACATTGCGGCGGACACTAGCCACTGGCGCTTTTTTCATGCGAGGGAAGTTGCAGAATGAGCCACCCCAAAATATAAGCCACATCACACAAAAGAGCGCAATCGGCATACGCTCAAAGACACCATTTTGATGAAAAGAGAACGCAACACCGGCAATACTTGCGGCAAATACAACCGCGCCTGTTGCCAAGTAATAACGAATGGCCAACTGCTCACGCTGCGCTGCTGGTGCAGATTCACGCTGGGAGAAGTAGAAGAAGGCGGCAGCACCCCACATCGCGGAACAGACACCGGCAAGAAAGGTAAGAGGTAACGGAAACATGAAGACTCCTTACGCAAGAAAAACAATATAGGCTTGGACAACAACAGCAAGCAGAGACATCGCCACTGCCAGCTTTATGAGATTGAGCTTAAAACCATCAGTAATCTTAAGCTGCGCCCTGCTGGCATACAAAATTGCAACGAAAAGAAGCTGGAAGGTGTAAACGAAGAGAAATGAAACTGCTTGTGAAAACATCGTTACGTCTCCTTTAATGCTTGTGTAATGGATTCTAGAAAGCGGAAATATAACGCTTTTTTCTGTTGAAGAAAAGGTAGACAACACCCATAAAGAAAAGATGAGCAAGCCCCATTGAGTGCCACTCAAGCCACGGCAAACAAAGCGACACAGGCAAGCCAAGCTTTTCTATGCCAAGCACCACTACATTTAATACAACGTCAATAGCTACCTGCAGTAGGTAATTATACAAAATGAGTCCAACCAGGAATGTCCAATGATGCCACAACATGCTGCCACCACGTAGTAGCCCATCACGGAATGATTCTCCGGTCATAAAGAAAAACAAACCAAAGAAAGTTGGCAGAATAAAACTGACAAACAACACAAGACTTGCTACCAGCAAGGCACCGCCTGCAGTCACCCCCAGTAAACCACCGGTTTCCCAACCGACGGAGAACATACCGCCTCCGAAAGCACTTGTTATTGTCATTATCATGACCACTAAAAACAGGTAGCCAGTCCACACCACTCCGCGCCACCAATAGGTAAATAACGGCTTGCGCGCACGTGGCGATGCAAGATCATGAAAAAGTGTCGCCACCAAATACGACATCATCACGATGAAAAACGAAATCCAATACAGAAAGAGGTTTTTTGCCGTCACCGCAAGGAGGCGTTGATTTACAAACACAACCCACGAAAGAGCGCTTCCGAGCACGGCAAACAACAGATAGTGGAGCAATAGCGCGCGATACTTATGCCAGAGCGTGACAATGGCTTCGCTATACTTAAAGACATTGAGTCCTTCAAAAAGACTCGTTTTTAGATTTTTTACTACTTTACTCATGTTGTCGCACCTCCTCCAACAACCGATTTAACATACACTGCTTTTCGCTCTTGATACAACGCAATAAAGAGCGTCCATCCTATTTGCCAGTACAGAACGCTACAAACGTGCATCATCGGCACACGCAACACCGCGGCAATAATACCGTTCTGAGCAAGCCATACTGGTAAAAAATACACAACGCCGGTCAGTGGCATCAGCAGAAGAAAAACAAGGGCTAATGCCGGCAACTCGGCGCCAGTCATGTACACACTGTGACGAAAAATTTGTTTGAATGGCTTGCCGACGGTCGGATCATAGCTCATGGCCAGCACCAAAAAGGGAGAAATGGTGCCGAAAAAAGCAATGAGCGGCGCAAAGGCAATACCAACACCAATAAGCGCGGTGCGCATCACAGGAGACCCACCAGCATAAAAAAGCCAAATCAGGTAGGCGACGCCACTAGCGGTACCGTAAAAAAGTGCGCTGCTTATAAAATAATACCACCATTGATGGTGACGCCCATCGCGCTCTTGCGCCTGAATAAGGGAAGGAAGGTAAAATGCCGAGAGCAGCATTGCAGGCAGCGGAATAGGAAGCGAAAAAAACCAGCGAACAATCGTGCCTATTTTTGTGGTGGCCGTTAAAGAGTACTGTGCGCTTCCTAGCAGCACAATCAGCGTGATCACGGCGGTCAGAAGAACATGACGCATGCGGCCCAGTAATAGCATAAGATTTGAAAGTGAAAAAATAAACGCAGCAGACCGCTGCCACAAAGACCAGATAGTGGCCATAACGCAAAACTCCTTCCTCATGTTTCCATCGAGGAAGGAGCGTATCACTTGCGTCAAAAATAATTGAAGTATTTAGCTAATTACGCCTTTTTTGGTGCAGCAGCTTTCTTGCAGCGCTTTTGGTACCAGAGATTTTTCCCCTTTACTTAGCAACATCATTACAATTCTCCTTTAAAATCGTCATCGTTATCATCATTGCTATTTTTGAGGTCATCGGGATTAACGATTTGTATGGGGATATCACCAAACGAAAGGCCCTGTGCTGCTCCTCTGCCACTATTCTTGCGACGCTTATACACCGCAATGAAAGCCGCTGTCCCGATAACTAACCACAGCCCCTGCGCAAGCAGTGGCACATACTTAACCGCCAAAGGATACGGTACCAAGAGGTACCCAACTGTTACAAGATGCGGCACCCACTGCCCAACAAAAGCCAACAGCAAATAAGGAAAAGCGGTCACAAGCAACGCTGGCCATTCGCACCAAAAGAATCCAACTGACTCTTTTAGCCCGGCGAGAACCGATATGTTGTTGTACGTCCATACAGGCAAAAAGAAACCCATAATACCACCGAGCAAGGCCCCTGCTGCCAAAAGCCACAGCAACATGTTATGCAAGGTATAACCAGAAAAAATAATCAAAGCAGTACTAACAATACCCATACCCATAACAAAAGCAGTGTTGACTAACGCATACCCCACTATTGATTTGAGGTAGTGAGAGTTATCACGGCGCTTTGCATCGCCATTTCTAAGAACCTGAGTGACATAGATAAACATGATCACCAGACCATACACTCCCCACAACAGCTTTGAGTATTGCGGAAACTGCACTGCAAGCGACGGCGTACAGTACTCAAAAAACAAAAACGCACTGAACCAGGCGATAACCATCGGAACGGCGCCCCAAGCGTATGTCCAAATGTCAGCACTCAGTCTGGTGCGATGCCGAACAGCCTCTTTAAATGATTTGCTCCAACGAGAAAAAATAGTCATACGGTTACTCCTCTTTTTTTTCCGGATTAGATTCCTTCGCTTTTTCTTCAGCTTTATCTGGCGCTTCTTCAGATGCCTCTTCTCCTGCCTTTGCAGCCGGCTCTTCTTTTTTGATTACCATCTCTGCTTCGCTATGCTCACCTTCACGGTGGCTATACAGCGACAACAGAAGACTCCAGATGGCTTGTAGCAGCAGGACTTTAACATAGAGAGAGAAAAGAGTCCCCCCGTAAGGAATAACACCACCGATTAAACCGACAATCTTTTGCTGTACCAGGAAGATAAAGAACACAGACAGACCCACAACGGAGACCATCGGCAACTCGAGAAACAGCAACCAACTGCTGTACCAGAACGAGTAGAACATGCCGCGAAAGCCGGTACTTGACTGTACATGATGCACCACAATAAAAGGCAACACCACCAGTTGAATGATACGCACGACGCTGTACGTCAGCGAGTTAAATAGCCCACAAATAGCGGCTGGCATAAAGCTCATACATACGCGCATTGGAAAGCTGAGTACCAGTCCCAATACCAACACCGCGGCATACCATACTAGCCAGCGCTTAAGGTAATAGCTGTATGATGATGCCTCACTGCCCGCAAAGCGCTGCAGCATGAATGGCATAGAAAAGAGCTC
>JASFWT010000096.1:0-3966 GCA_050049075.1 Candidatus Babelota bacterium
TGGGTACATGGCATCGATATATCACACATACATCATAAGTATTGCGCTGTTGTGTAGTGTGCCAGCAGTTGCTGGCGGCGGTAAATCAACACCAGAGGTTATTCAACGTGGTATCGCCTTGTGTCGGCGATTGGTGCAGAGCAATGATGAGCCGGCTCACTATGGTTCTGTTGTAGGTGAGCTTCAGGCCAAGGTTACAGATGGCAAAAAGATGAAAGGGGAGCGGCTTGAGTGTCGCGAAATTACCAACCAGCTCAGAGAGATCGTTGCTTTTCTTCATGAAAACAGAGGGTACAGAGAGGCCATTGTACCACACTTGCACTTGCTTGAGGATGTACCAACACGAGTAAAGCGATTTTCAAAGAGAAACGCTTTGGGATGGGGAGATGCTCGTGAAAGAGATATGTTTCTTAGGCAACTACAAGCATTTGATACCGAGATCAAACGGGTTGCGGCCCCTGCGCATCGTTCGCATGACGAAGTTGTACCTGTTGGACAGCCGAGGCCTGGTCTACTTGGCAAAGCTACTGATCTTTTGTGCGGAGCCAAATTACCACCGGGGCTTGCACCAGCTCATGATGGTCGGTCTAGCGTCGATATCGACGTCAATACTGATACTGGTTCTCTAACGACGGCGCCGCCTGTTTCAATGCCTGAACCGGTAGCCGATCAGCCATCACTACCACGACCATTGCTACCGCTGATGGCAGGTAGCCTAAAAGATCCTCCTCTTTATTTGTTGAGAGAGGAGCGCGACGATAATGACGGTGGGGGCTCCCCGCCTGGTCCCTCTCCCTACACTAAGCGTAATGCGGTAAAAGTGCTTGTTATTATTTTGGTCCTTAACCTCTTTTATAAATGGTATCAAGGCAACGCCGATGATTCGTGGCTGGGCAGGTTTTGTAAAGTAATGGGAAGTGGGGCATCGAAGGTTTTACACATTATTGGGACTGTTTTGGGCCTGAACCCGGGCGACATTACTCCCGAGTCTGCGCCACCGCCACCGCTGGAAGAGTGTCTGGCGCTTGCAGAGGGGTTACTGGCGCATGAGGGAGACATGATAGATCACGGGTCAAGCCCGGGATGACAGAGTAGGGCATTCCATGCTATCCTCGGCCCCCTCATTCACTTAAGCCCAAGGTCCTCATGAAATCACACGCAACACCGTTTTTCTCTTACGCAAAAATAGTACTTATTCTTGCCATGCTCAGTGCCGGTGCCTGGTGGTACCGTAATCAGGGGCCACGACAAGCGGCGGCAATGGCACCTTCATTTTTGGTAGTGGGTACAAACGTAGGCTATCCTCCCTTTGTTATGACTGATGAGCAGGGCGATATCATCGGCTTTGATGCTGACATTGCAATCGAGATTGCGCACCGCTTGAATCGTACCGTTGCATTTAAAGATATGGCGTTTGAGGTGCTATTGCTTTCACTTATGCAAGGCTCAGTTGATATGGTGATTGGTGGTATGTCGATTACCCAAGAGCGCAAGAAAAAAGGGCTCCTGATGCCATACCATGGTGAGCGAGTGAAGAGCGTTGCGCTCTTTGCCAACGGGCCGCTTGCCGTTCACTCTCTTGCCGATCTTGCTGCTGCGGGTACTACCGTTTGTACGCAGGCGGGTAGTTTATTTGAGGAGCTTCTTGAAGGGTATGAAGGCATACGTCTTAAAACCCTCCCCGACATTGTTGATATTGTGCTAGAGATTGAACATGGTCGCAGCGAAGTGGCGGTGCTTGATGTTGATACCGTTAGTTTGTTGCAGCAACATCATAGTTGGCTACAGGCGCGCGAAGTATTACTGCAGCCGCACGAACAGATCGAGGGGTATGGTATTGGTATTGCACAAGAAAACGATGTGCTGCGTAAAGAAGTGGCTGCGGCGATTGAGGCAATGAAAGCCGATGGTGCCTTTGCGAAACTCAAGAGAAAATGGTTTGGCCCACATAAAGGATAGGTAATGATGAATTGGTTTGCTGGCCTCACGTCGGCACGACTTTCTCTGCTGATGGGTGGTGTCGGTATGACATTGTTCATGGCATTTGTCGGTGTATTAATAGGGATGTGTGGTGGTGTTGCTGGTGGTGTACTATCTTGCCGTCGCTTACGTCATCCGCTCTTGAGCGCCCTGATTAGTACCTATGTTTTTATTGTGCAGGGCACACCGCTGTTTGTACAAATTTTGATTCTTTATTTAGTGCTGCCAACCGCACCGGTGGTATCGGTGTTGGTGGCCCTGGGCATTAACTCCACCGCCTATATTACGCAGATTGTGCGTGCCGGTATTAACGCCATTCCAGCAGGGCAGTGGGAAGCAGCATTTGTATTGGGTTACTCTACACGAGGTGCTTTGTGGCACATTATTTTGCCACAGATGGCACGTAACGTACTTCCTGCCTTGTTGAATGAAGTTATTTCGCTCGTCAAGGAGACTAGTATTGTGGGTGCTGTTGGCGTGTACGATCTGACCAAAGTTATTCGTGACCTGGGCGCCCGTACGTTTGAGCCGTTGCCGTGGTATTTGTGCGCGGCGGTGTTGTACCTGACGATTACCAGTATTCTAGGGGTGCTTGCAAAAGTGGTAGAAAGGAGACTTGAATATGATCATCGGTAAAAACGTATCGGTCTCTTTTACGCGAGCCGGCGAAACCAAAAAAGTCTTAAAAGGTGTTGACTTCTCTATACCCAAAGGACGCATCACCGCTTTTATCGGGCCCAGCGGTGGCGGTAAGACAACGTTGCTACGCTGCTGCGCCGCCCTGCAGCAAGAGTTTGGCGGTACGGTCACACTTGATGGCAAAAATATTGTAACGCTGCCACTCAAAGAGCGTATTCATAACGTTGGCTTTGTATTCCAACAATTTAATCTCTTTCCCCATTTAACGGTGGCACAAAACTGCGTTGCACCACTGGTGTACGAAGCAAAGGTGCAGCCGGCTGAAATTCAGCAGCGTCTGGATAAAGTATTGGCACGTGTTGGCATGAGTGCCTTTGCTGATGCTATACCAGGACAACTTTCCGGTGGCCAACAGCAGCGTATTGCTATTGCTCGTGCGCTGATGATGGCGCCTCGTGTTCTGCTGTTTGATGAACCAACATCGGCGCTTGATCCAGAAAGTACGCAGGCGTTAATTGACACGGTCAAAGACCTTGCCGCTGATGGTATTACTATTGCTTTTGCCAGTCATGATATGGCGTTTATTAACGCCGTGCGTGATCGCATCTATTTTGTCAGAGATGGGCGAATTGCCGCACAATGTGGCGGTAAAGATGAAAAAATTTGTGATGACTCTGAGATCGGCCTGTTCTTGGCGGCAAGGTAGCAAGGAAGCAATTCATCTACTCTGTCACCCTGACGCATGTCAGGGCCTCGTGCACAGCGCTTACTAATAACAAATCACGAGACGGTGGTACCTTCTAGTTTATGTACCGTCGTCTCTTTTATTTTATATGGAAGTTGTTGTGCACTGGATTCTGACATTCGTCAGAAAGACGGGGTTTGTAGACTGGCGCGCTCGGCAGGATTCGAACCTGCGACCTACGGATTAGAAGTCCGTTGCTCTATCCAACTGAGCTACGAGCGCATCATAGTAATGAAAGGATATGAAAAAACCCTGGATTACCTCCAGGGTTTTCTTTTTTATGGTCGGGGTGGCCAGACTCGAACTGGCGACCCCTCGCTCCCAAAGCGAGTGCGCTACCAACTGCGCCACACCCCGACATATTTTTTAAGTGTCATTCTGGCTACAAAGAATCCAGAATTGTCATGGACTCAGGTGAAGCATGAATGAAAGCAGAATCATGGGGTGAGTGACGGGATTTGAACCCGCGACCCCCAGAACCACAATCTGGTGCTCTAACCAACTGAGCTACACCCACCATGATTTGCTGTAAAAATTTCAATGAGCGCCTAGTATAGTATTTTTTGGTGAAATGAGAAGAGGGAAAGAAGAATTATCTTTCT
>JASFWT010000047.1:0-5906 GCA_050049075.1 Candidatus Babelota bacterium
CAGTAGCGCACGCATGCCCAGCCTGGTCAGCTGACTACGCTTGCTTGGCACCAGCGCACCGATGCCACCGATTTGAATACCAATGCAGGAAAAGTTCGAAAAACCACAGAGTGCGTAGGTCAGCAGGTTCTGTGTACGCGCACTCAGCATTGCCGCCTTCATGTTTGAGTATGCAACGAACTCGTTCACCACCAACTTGGTACCCAGGAGCGCACCTGCTGACTCCAGCTCACCGTAGCCAATACCCATCAACCACGCAACGCCAGCGAAGAGCTTGCCAAAGATAAATTCTAGATCGATTGGTGTTGGCAGAATGTAGCCGGTGCCCAGCTGCAGTAGGTAGTTCAGCAGCGCAATCAAACTAATAAACGCAATCAACATTGCGGCAACGTTTGCCGCCAGGTTCAGCCCGTCGCTGGTACCGGTGGAAATAGCATCCAGAACATTTTCTGTTTCCGGTTCCATGCATACTTCTGCATCACCTGTTTTGCTTTTTGCGGTTTCGGGAATCAGGATTTTTGCCACAACCAGCGAGCCAGGAATAGCCATGACACTTGCAGTCAGCAAGTGATGCATCGACACGCCCATGCTGCCGTACACAGCCAGCAGCGCACCACTGAGGGTTGCAAAGCCACTGATCATAACGACCAGCATTTCTGACTCGGTCATCACCTTCAGATAGTTTTTAATCAGCAACGGCGCCTCGGTTTGCCCCAGCATACTGTTAGCAGTTGCACACAATGTTTCCGGGCCGGTAGTACCCAGCAAGGGACGTACCACATGTGAAATACCACTGACCAGCCACTGCACAACGCGCAGATGGAACAGCAGCGATGTTAGCGCCCCAAAGAAGATAATAATCGGAATAACTTTGACCGCGAAAATAGGCCAGCTCCAGGTCAGATCGGGATTTGATAACGGGCCAAAAACAAACTCAGAACCTTTGTCTGCGAAGGCGTAAACAGTGGAAAAGCCAGAAGCCAAACATTCAAAAATATACTTCCCGGTCTCGGTCCGCAGAATGCCATACGCAAGGGCAAGCTGCAGTAAAAATCCCTTCGCTACAACATCCCATTTAATATGATCACGTTTTGTAGAAAATAGTGTTGCAACGCCAAGAATAACGGTAATCCCTAATACAGAAACGCCAAGCGCAGAGGTAAGCATGAATAACCTTTCGGCAAAGTGTGAGTGATATACGAGAGGCCGAGAGATTACAGTGAAACGTGGGAAATGGCGAGTGCAAATTCAGGTTTTGATTTACGCCCTAGCTCGAAAAGCTAGAACGGTTTGTGCGAGCGAAAGGTACCAATAATTGCTTCGCGACGAGCAAAAGAATCATGAATATCACCATACCCCTGTCGATGCTCACGCCACGATTCTTCACCAAAGCGATCGATGAATTTCTTTTGCACCCCAGAATCTTCAAGATGTTCCCTGAGTGCGCGATTGCAATCGGCATATTCAGCAGTTTCATCGATAAAATAAGGCTTCTCAAAACCATTTGACTCAATAAGCCGTGCATACTCATCCACTGTTTGCGCATACAGCGGTAATGACTCTGTTTCAATAAGCCGCTCTATCTGCGCACTCCACACACCTGATATTCGACTCAGCAAATCATTCACGACCAAAGCACCCCCTGGCTTAAGCACGCGAAAGAATTCCGCATACGCCTGCTCACGTTCAGCAAGTGTAAGGTGAACAATCACCCCTTTACTTAGCACAACATCAACGGAGTTATCTGCTAGGGGCAATGAGCCATCTTGATTGCTTATCATAAACTGAATAAGTGATTTTTGATTAAAGGGAATACGTGCATGCGCCTCAGCAACCATGCGTTCATTGATTTCTATGCCGATGACTTTTGCTCTATGGGCTCTTGCCAAGTGAAGTGCCATGCCACCCATACCCGAGCCAAAATCGAGCACTGTTTTGCCGGCAAGATCAATTCCTTCAACAAGCTTATCAACCGCGGCGGTACCACCTTCTGACATGAAGCCATCACCATAGGCGAAACCAAGCTCTTCACAATAGTCAGCAGAGTAACTCTCAATCAGAAAATCTCGCTTGCTCTTATGATCTCGCCTGGCTAAAAAGAATGCGATAATACCCAGAGCAGAAGCGATTCCAAAGACAATACCGAGAATAAAAACAGCCTGCTCAGAAATAAACATAGGTCATCTTTTTAGCTACGACGTGCCCTGCGCTCGTAATCAAGGAGTGCAGTAACCACCTCATCAAACTCACCACGCATAACGTAATCAAGTTTTTTGAGCGTCAAATTAATGCGGTGATCGGTGATGCGATTTTGTGGATAGTTGTACGTGCGAATCTTCTCAGAACGATCGCCGCTGCCAACCTGCTGCTTGCGCTCTTTACTTTCTGCCGCCGCCTTCTTGCTCTTTTCAGACTCCAGAATACGTGCCTGCAAAACTTTCA
This sequence comes from Candidatus Babelota bacterium, assembly GCA_050049075.1. Taxonomy (GTDB): domain Bacteria; phylum Babelota; class Babeliae; order Babelales; family JAUPTZ01; genus JASFWT01. The sequence goes on from JASFWT010000047.1 coordinate 2,443, forward strand.
TCGCTTTGTTTTTATTCTTGATCTGTGAGCGCTCATCCTGGCACTGCACTACAGTGCCAGTTGGAATGTGCGTAATACGCACCGCACTGTCGGTTTTGTTCACGTGCTGGCCACCCGCCCCACCGGCGCGATAGGTATCGATACGCAAATCATTTGGATTGATGTCGACATCAACTTCGTCAGCCTCTGGTAACACCGCAACTGTCACGGTAGAGGTATGCACACGCCCTTGCGTTTCGGTTGCTGGCACACGCTGCACGCGATGAACACCAGACTCAAATTTCAGATGCTTATAAGCGTTTTTCCCCTTCACGAACACTACCAGCTCTTTATACCCGCCAATGTCGGTGCTGTTGGCCTCAATAATAGATAGATTCCATCCCTGCTTGGCCGCATACAGCTGGTACATCTCAAAAAGATTGTAGGCAAAGAGTGCTGCTTCTTGTCCCCCCGCACCGGCACGAATCTCTAGATACACGTTACGTACATCATGCTCGTCTGCAGGATACAACAGATCATCAAGTTCTTGCTCGTCGACTTCGATTACGCCAGAGAGTTGTGCAATTTCTTCTTCACACATCGCAGCAAGTTCTGGATCACCTTCTGCATCGCGCAGCTCCTGCGCATCGGCTAACGCCTGTCTGCTTTCGGTGAGGCGATCATGCAACGTTAGGATTTCTTGCAACTGAGAAAGGCGGCGCTGCAGCTTTGCGCGCTCACGCTGATCCAGGTTGCCGTTTAGTTGCTCAAGTATGTCGTTGTATTCGGTACGAAGTTGGTCGAACGAGGTCATAGCACTCCGTTAAAAAGAAACTCCCGCCCTTTGTGGACGGGAGTTTCTCTAGAAATTCTGTCGTTACTTCTTAACGTCGAAACGGCGCTGGAATTTCTCAATACGGCCAGCACGGTCAACAAACTTTTGTTGGCCAGTGAAGAATGGATGGCAGTTTGAGCAAATATCTACGCTGAACTGTTCGCGAGTTGAAGAAACCTCAAAGCTGGCTCCGCATGCGCAGGATATTTTGAGGTCGTTTGTTTTAGGATGTACATTCTTTTTCATTAATGTGCACTTTCTGAGAAAAGGTTCGTTTTACCGAGTCGATTAATCGTGTTTGTGTGATATCACAGCCGCGCGTCTGACCAACATAGAGCGAGGCGAAGTCGGCCCACCACAATACGTATGCCAACTGATTACGCCAAGTATCACCTAAAAGTGCTGGTTTGTAAAGGGGGATACCGTTGGCGCGCAGAGTATTTTCGACACTAGCAAGAGACATTTTAAGCAAATCGGGTGCAAAATCACTCATCACACAAATCAGTGGCGCCACACGACTGGCCTGATCGAAACCAACTAATAAATTATGATTCAACTCGGGAAATGGACTATAGACTGCCGCAACTTTGCTGTTCTCATTCAGCTGCGTCTGTAGACGGTACGCAACCGCATCACTATCATCGGTCACTCCCCAGACGTGACAGAACGGCGCATCCATCAGCAACATGGTTAATTCTTGATACTGCGCACGGTCGGCAACCTGCGCGCCTACCGCATCCCAGTGCTGCTGCCACTCACGCACCACACGCAAGCCAGCATAAAGACCAAGGTTTTCAAGAATACTTAGAATACTGCCAAGGAAGATCGGCAGGGCCGCTCGCGGGACCCAACCACCTGGTATAGCCAGCAACGGCACCCCTTCTTCTCGTGCGCGCTGCGCCAAACGCCCACCGCTGGCAAGGACAATCATAGGGATATGACGCTGCAGCCCCTGCTCAAAAAGCTCCACGGTTTCCCAGGTGTTTCCTGAATACGACGAAACAACAAGTAACGTCTCGACATCGCATTGTCGTGGCAACTGTATGCCCTCGACCACCGAAATGGGCAAGGCACTCTCTACGCTTAATAAAAGTTTAATGAGACGCCCGGCAATCCCGGAGCCACCCATGCCGACAAACGCAACGTTGGTTATTTTTGCGGCTCGCAATGACGCAAGCAGGTGCGGTTGTTCACTGACCACTTGTGCGCTGCGCACTAAAGCGCTACTCCATTGTGCGATACATTCTTGCATACTTAAGGCCTCCTTAACGATGGGGGCGCAGGCTAGCGAAGCGGGGCAAAAATAGCAACCAAGCTGCTTACTCTACTCCCTAATGAACAATCTCAAGTCGTCGTGCAACTTGGTCATTATTAAGGGAGGCTAAAAATTCACTCTCTTTGCGCAGCGGCACTACTCCACGCAATAACTGCTCATAACGACTCAGTTCTTTGTATCGTGCTGTCAGCACGGCAACTGCTGCTTTTATCTCGGCGATATGTTCTTCACTTTCTTCACCGTTTGCCAAAGCCGCCTCACTCTGCGCTAACTCCAATTCACGACCTGCTAAGCGCTGATGCGTGTCATCAAGCTTAGCTTTAATGGGGTCGTACTGCATATGCGCTTCTCGCAACACCGTATCTATGTAGTCGGCTCGTCGCTTACGAAAGCGTATGGTGAAAAATGTATCAAGCAGCAGACACCCAAGAATCTTTGATGACTTCTCAAATACTTTATCGTTTTTGAACTGCCACACGTTATTACGAGTTGGCACCAATCGCAATCCCAGCTTGAACGGCATTGACTCTCGACGCAGCTTTTTTTGCACCAACGCAAGGCGCTCTTTTTGCAGTGTCGTCAAGCGCCGCGTGTATGCGGTAAACAACTGTTCATCAAGCTCACTCATATGAATCGCCTTACGTCGTAACCATGCATGGGTTGCGTTCGCACCAACGCCAACACCTAATAGCAAGCCGGTAAAAGGAGTAATTTCGCGCGTTACTTTGCTGGAATCTGGAACGTCATCATTTGTCCCCCCTAAAATAGCCCGCGATGCCACCCATAACTTAACTACGTTGCGCAGAGCGCTGCCACCCATCTCAAGATAGTACATTCCTGCGGGACGACGAATTTGCTCCAGTGAAGTTGCCCCTAAGCGATCGATATCGGCCTCAACCTGCGTCCATTCCCAAATAGTGTCAAACAGCATGTAGAGTTGAATACTATTCTGGCAACGATAGGTGCCTGCTTTAAAACGCTTCCACACCGAATCACCATCATCTGCAGAGAAAAGGTTGCTGACAAGACACACACACAAAACTGCCACACGCCATCGCGCATACATGCTTAATCCTTTGCTGAACATAAAAGAAACATGGTGTGTGGGAACGGCGAAAGGTAGCTGATGCGCACCTAAAAGGCGATATCTGGTATAAAAAAAGCCATCGCAACAAAGCTATACAGCAATAACTACAAAGCCGGCGCAGATTGCTTTGCTTCCTTTGAGCTTTGAGCATTCTGTGCGGTGTGAATACGCCATGCCGCTCTCGCTTCAGGAACTATTTTTTGCAAAAACTTCCTAGTTAAAATCTTTATATAGGGCTCATTCAAGTACGAAGTGCACCAATAGATGTTAAAAGGGATCCTCTTCCT
>JASFWT010000048.1:0-5885 GCA_050049075.1 Candidatus Babelota bacterium
CTCGTCTGTACGACTCTGAGCAGCACACCGGTGCCAGCGCCGGAACAAAATGGTACACCGGCACACGCTGAAGAGGTCTCACCAGATCAGCCGCCAGAAAATGAACAAACTATCGAGCACTTCGGCCCTGATGATACTGCGGCCGATATGCCGGGCGACCTCGCTGCAATGCTTGGGCCGGCGCTCGGCATGGATGGTGGTGGGTTAATGGACATGCTGGGGGCGGAAGGCATCACGCCAGAACAGCTGCAAGAGTTACTTGGTGGGTTTGGCAACCTCGAGGAAGAGCTGCCAGATGAAAAGCCACCAGTGCCGTTTGCTACCTTTGATGAAGTAGTTGTCAACTACGAGAAGGAGCATCCGGTTCCGCAAAAGAGCGACCGCGACAGAGAGCTTTCCTACGAAGGTGCTGAATCAGAAGCGGTAGAGCCACTTGAGAGTGGTGAAGTTAAACTGCTCAAAAAGTATAATCACTTTGTAACCAAGACGCTTGCGGGTAAGGGCAAGGCAACCATGCTGCTGCTTTCTTACGTCATGTATCGTCAGGCAACATGGATTTGGCGAAAATGGTGGAAAGAAAGTAAATGCACACCGGCGCTGCCGCGTAAGACCCTGCTGGATAGTCTACTGGGTATTCGTGAATTTCCCGGCTCAATTGGCAGCATACGGACACCGGGCCTTTGGACATTTGATTTATTATTTCGCTCATTCTTTTCGGTAACGCAGTTGTGGATCGGGCTTCGTTCATGGTGGCAGACAACGCAGTTGATTATGCAGCGTAAAGTCATGGTAACGCCAGAGCAGCAAGCCCATCATTTCTACAGACTAAATCTTATTCTTCGTCGCTCATGGCGCTTTTTTACTCGTCCGACTTACTACGGTATGCATCTTTCATTGGGCCAAGAAGCTATGGTAGAGCTGGCGCTTCCGTTTGTGTACGCCTCCTTTATGAGTAAAGATCCTATTGGGCACCGTGTCTTTAAAAAAGCGCTTGCAAGTACTATTAGCGGACAGATTCAATACGCAGGACTCAGTCTATACAACAGATATACCGAAAAAGTACCGGAGGACCAGCGAGCATCGTGGTTTAACGCCACATTGGGTGTGATGCGTCCACATATGATTACCGATGTCAGTACTATTTTAGCAAGCGCTGCACACTCACTTATACGTTATGGCACGATGAGGGGGGTTAAGAAGGCGGTTGGTACCGAAGTTATACGGCTGGTGTATCTGTATATCATGACTGGTATGCTGCGCACTGCGACTCGCCATGGCGCGGCACGTCATCTGCACTCGCTGGGGCACGCTGCCTGCCAAGGATTGGTTAAAGTTGGTATTATTGGTACAAATCCACTTGATACGCTACACGATAAAATAGTACAGCGCCTCTGCAAGCTGCAGCTAATGCGCCCCGATGAGCCGCTGTGCCACGGCACTTCTATTCTCGGTTATATGTTCCCTGGTGCGCTGGTACGCGCGGTGCGGCAAGTGGTAAAAAAGCCAGATCTGCCCCTTGCGCTTTATCGCAGCCCTCGCTTTGTAACCGCGCTTGGTAAGCTCGATCGCATTTCACCTGCCGATACGCTCTACTTGATGTTTAGTGGTATGCAAGAAGCGCCAATGGAAGTGTACGGTGGCGTGCAAAGCATCATGAATGGTGTGCCAAAAGATAAACGAACTGCGGTACTGACCTGCTTTCTTGATGAGGTTATTGCTGAGGTCTTGTTCAATCGTGACATGCCAACCTGCTGGCTGTTTACCGAAACTATTCTGGGCTGGATGGGAAATAACTTGTTAACACAGGTGGGAATGGCGATCTTATAGCGCCTTGTAATTTAGCTCGCTTAAGCACGCCTTTGGTCTCGCGTTTAAATACACTGTACTTCGTTCCAATAAACACATCGGCGCAAAGCGTGCTCATGCGCTCGCCGACAGCTGCGTTGTGTTTCATTTAGGTTCGTTTTTTGAAGTTTTCAAATCGTGGGTTGTTTGACGGCCAGCCATCCCTGACCGTAGCGCAAGCGGAGGTTAGGCGCTGGTGGCGCCCCCGAGTGCGAATCATACAACTTACTTGTTAGTTATCACTTGCTACCGCGACCAGCGCAATACCCCGTTCCTTTGCCATTTTCACAAAAAGCTCTCGTTGCGCAATAAACGTACGGTCAGCATGCCACGCAATAACGCTGATGCTGCCGGCCGGTATGTTTTCCAATGTCGCCGGGCCAAGTGTCGGAATATCAAACTTGCTGTTTTGTTGCGGTTGGCATGTCTTGGCGATGACAGCACCTTTCTTTGCCAGCGTGATTCCTCGCGCAATGCACTCATCGGTTCCCTCAATCGCTTCGACAGCGATTACCATCCCCTCTTTAACCACCACGGTTTGGCCGACATCAAGGGTCGACAGCTTGCTGGCCATGTCCAGGCCATAGGTAATATCGCGCTGCTGTGCCTCACTGATGGTGCCGCACAGCACGCCGGGGGCAACAAATAAAGAGGAAAGCAGGGTGGTCTGGGGTTGCACGGTAATGCCTTCTTTTTCAAACATGCGCACAATATGTTCCATGACCGCCGCATCACCACGATACATCACTGTTGCTGCAATTTTAATCAGCTCCCAGTCGTAGGAAAGGCGTGAAAGTAAGTTGCGCTTGTCAACCTTGCCAAGCATCACCACGTCGGTGGTGCATTTATCACGTAATACTTTTTTGATGGCACCCAGCTTATAGAATGGCTCGGCAATAAGCTCGACGGCTGGTTCTTGCAACGCATCTCTGAGTTTTGCGCCATTTTCTTCAGGGAAGAGTGAGAGTACAAAGAAATCTTTTTTCTGCGCGCGCAGGGCGGCTATGGCGTCGAGGGGAAGGGTGCCGGTGCCGGCAATCAGTGCGAGGCGTTTAGGCGCTGTCTGCGACTTCATGAGTAGGTGAGACCAGGTGTGGGTGCGTTTCTGCTTTTTTTTCTATTGCAAGAGTGTGCTGTAGGACGGCAAGGTCATGTGTTGCGTCATGCAGCTTTGTATGTGTAGTGATTGCGGTGACAAACGTTTTCAGTTGCTCGCGTAATGGGTTATGTCCCGTGCGGGGTGAATGAGTATGCGTCTGACCGTCAACGCGCTGAACCACTGTCTGTTTCCCAAAGTCGATCTCAAGCTGTTGCGTGGGAGTATCCACCATGAGCTGGCGTGTGCCGCAGCTTGCATTGCGATGGGCAGCTACGGTAGCGAGCGTACCATTGGCAAAACGCATTGTTGCTGATGTCGAATCAACACGATCGCCGTGAATATGGGTACCAAGCGCCTGCGTGTCATTGATTTCGCTTTGTGCCAGCGTCAGCAGCAGGTCAATATCATGAATCATTAAATCAAGCACCACGCTATCATGCGCAACGCGTTGACTAAACGGACCGCTGCGCACGGCACGCAGTAGCTGCGGTCCGTCATCAAGTAACTCTTGTGCCGTCAGAAAAGCAAAGTTGTGCCGCTCAACATGACCAACATGCAGGGCACAATGATTACGCTCGGCTAGCTGAAAGAGCTTGCGTGCTTGTGTCAGCGTTTGCGTAATTGGTTTTTCTACCAGAACGTGGATACCATGAGAGAGAAAGTCATGAGCGATTTGATAATGCGCCGGTGTTGGTGTTGCGACCACTACTGCGTCTACCAGGTCTAACAGTTGCGTGTAGTCAGAGGTGCGCACAGCTGCTGGTGCTAGGTCATCGCTGATGCGACCAGGATTAGTATCTACGAGCGCTGTAACGGTAACATTTTCAAGTGTTGCTGCTTGCGTCGCATGAAAGGTGCCCATGCGACCCATGCCGATGATGCCGACTTTTACTTTTTTCACCATGCCTTTTCTCCATCACGAACCGTAGCACGTGATATGCCACGACGGCTATCAGCGATAAATTGAATAAATGACTGCGCGTATTGATCGGTGCCCCAGCTTTCAGTCATGCAGATACTTTGAATTTCTTTGAGAGGGAGTTTCTCTTGATAAAAAAGGCCTGCTACACGCTTGAGTGCATTAATACTCTCGCTTGAAAGTTGCATGCGCTTAAGTTTAACGCGGTTAAGGCCTGCATACGCAGCTGGCTGATGCGCAAACAAACAAAAGGGCGGAATATCTTGGCGACAGCCAGAGAAAGGTGCCAGTGCGCTATAGGTACCAATGCGACAGCGCTGATGCACTGCTGCATGGGCCATGATCAAAACATGATCTTCAATAATGGCGTGCCCGGCAATTTGTGCATTATTGGTCAGCGTAACATGATCGCCAGTCGTAACATCATGAGCAATGTGCGCAAAGTGCATGCAATAGTTGTGTGCGCCCAGGCGCGTTATACCATCTTCACTCTTGGGAGCATCGATAGTAGCAAATTCACGTATGACTGATTTTTCACCAATGATCACCTTACCCATTGGTCTATGAGTGTGTGCATCTTGTGCGGTAGAGCCAATGACAACATGGCCATAGATGTGTGCGTCATCATCGATGGTGACGTCACCGGTAATGAGTGAGTAGGGACCAATTTTGACATTTTCGCCAAGCGAAACCTGCGGGCCGACATACGCGGTAGGATGAATATAGGTACCGGCAGCAGAAAAAAAAGCATGCTCAAGCGAATCTCGCTGAGCATGCTGTACACTCTGGTGTCGGGTGCTGGGGGACTTCACGCCGAAATACCTTTCAAAAAGATATGGCTGGGGCGGCAGGGATCGAACCTACGTATGGCGGTACCAAAAACCGCTGCCTTACCACTTGGCTACGCCCCAGCAAATGTTTTATGTCACGTGATAATGACCAAATAATTAGCTGCCATTATCGTCATTTTTTTCAATCAGGTCAATCTCTAAATCGTCGATATCATCTTCGCTATAGAACTGACCACTGCAGAATTTATTATATTCTTCGATGATACGCTTCTCTATTTCACTGCGCATCTCTGTGTTGAGCGGGTGTGCAATGTCTTTAAAAGAGCCATCGTTTCGCCGCCGTGAAGGCATGGATACAAATAATCCGCCTTCTCCCTCTACAAGCTTGATCTCACGTACTATGAAGCAGTTGTTAAATACGAGACTGACATACGCCTTCAGTCGCCCTTCGCTTGTGGGGTATAATTTTACCTCAGTTATTTCCATGTATGGTTACCGTTTTATATGTATCTTCATCCGATCCACCGCAACACCATGTTGCGAGTGGCGCAGATTCAGTACCGGGTCCCAAGGAACTGTTGTCAAAGATCTTTCTGAAGTATCCTGTGGTGTGTTTTGGTCAGTCCGTCCTTGTAGCGTCCCAGGTTGAAACCTGAATTGCTATTGCTTTTTTTAAAGTAATTTTTTCAAAAAACAACGGCGCCAATACTACGAGTAGGTGCTGTTATTGTCAACCTTTTTTTGCCGCGATTCGCAACTTAGCTGATCGTGATGGGGGATTGACCAATATTTCCTCTTCTGTCGGTATAATTGGCTTGCGCGTAACGGCTGAAAGATGCACCTCATTGTCACGAATAAAGCTCTTTACCAAACGATCCTCAAGAGAGTGAAAGCTGATGCATGCCAGGTGCCCACCAGGCTTTATGAATGAGAGAATGTTCTTCATGAAAAGCTCAATGTTATCTAGCTCTTTATTTACGAAGATGCGAATGGCCTGGAACACTCTTGTTGCCGGGTGAATACGTCGCCCTGGAGTAGCCGGTACAAGTTCAGTGATGAGCTGTGCCAGTTGTTTGGTCGTTTTAAACGGGGTTTCATCACGCCGCTCACAAATAGCTTGTGCAATACGCCTGCTGTGGCGCTCCTCGCCATACTTAAAGAATATTTGTGCTAGTTCTTTAGCGCTGAATCTATTAACGACATGCTGCGCCGAGAAGTAATGATGCGACTT
>JASFWT010000049.1:0-5841 GCA_050049075.1 Candidatus Babelota bacterium
TTGAAAAAGGGCCCGCAGTCGCCGGGGCACCAGCTCCCGCAAAGAAGAGGTTTAAGAAGGGGCAGCGCCCTCGTCCTGTGGCAAATCGCCACAGCTTTTCACGAGAAACCGTTATAACTCCAGCCGAGGGCGAGCTGATTGAGATTGCTGGCTCAATGACGGTACAGCGCCTTGCGGCTATTTTGCAGCGGCCGGTGGTTGAGGTTGTCTTTGTCTTATTTAAGCAAAATGTAGCACGCACCGTTAATGAGTATGTAACTGCCGAAGAGGCGAAAGCATGCTGTGAGCGCTTTGGTGCCATTGTTGAAATTACAAAAGAGCAGACAGTGAGCGCTGGCGAACAAGTTCTTGCCGACCGAGAAGAGACAAGTGGTGATGATGCTCGTTTACCAGTGGTGGTTGTTATGGGGCACGTTGACCACGGTAAAACCACTTTGCTTGATTACTTGCGTAAAGCCAATGTTGCCGACAAGGAAAAGGGTGGCATTACGCAACATCTTGGCGCATATGAGGTGAGTGCTGGTAAGCGGGGGAGTCTTATTTTCCTTGATACGCCGGGTCATGAAGCGTTTGGCTACATGCGGCAGCGCGGCACACAAGTTACCGATCTCGCTGTAATTATTGTTGCAGCAAATGATGGGGTAAAGCCTCAGACGGTTGAGGCGATCAACCTTGCAAGAGGTGCGGGGGTGCCAATTGTGGTTGCTATCAACAAGGTTGATAAAGCGGGCGCCGAGTCTCAGATTGAAACCATCAAAACACAGCTTGCGCAGCATGACCTTACTCCTGAGGAGTGGGGCGGTGATACGGTGTGTGTCCCAATTTCAGCAAAAACAGGTAAGGGCATCGATCAGCTGCTTGATATTCTTGCGCTGCATGCCGAAATGCTAGATTTGAAGACACGCGTTAGTGGTCCAGCGCGTGCGTTTGTGTTAGAGACCAAGCAAATTAAAGGGCAGGGGGCTGTTGCAACAGTTATGTGCCGAGAGGGCACGTTGTGCCGAGGCGATTATTTCGTGTGCGGTGACGCAACTGGTCGCGTCCGCATTATGACTGACAGCGCTGGCAATCCGTGCGAAGAGGTTGGCCCGTCGGTGCCAGTACAAGTTGCCGGGTTTGACTCTGTTGAAGGTCTTTCTGATCGCTTGGTTGTAGTGTCTGTTGATGAGTATAGCCGCGCACGTAGCAGTAAGGCCGCACCAAAAGCACCAGACTTTGTTTCTGGACAAGCAGCGATTAACGACGATAAGCCGGTTTTGCGTTTCCTCTTTAAGTCGGACACACAGGGGTCGTGCCAGGCGCTTGTTGATGCCATAGAAAAATTAGCCAAAAAAGAACAAAATAAGTCGGTTGTTCTTGAGGTAATGGGAAGCGGTGTTGGTGCTATTACTGAGAGTGATGTGCAAAAGGCTGACAACGCAAATGCGCTGCTTTTCGCCTTGCATGTTCGTCCTGAACGAAGTGCCCATATCCTTGCAAAGCAGCATGACGTCACTATTAAGACACATACTATTATTTATCATCTGATCGAAGAGATTGAGGAGCTCATTCTCGCTGAGCGCCGCAAGATTGTGCATTTGGTTCCTGCTGGTACCGCAGAGGTCTTGAAGGTGTTCCCGGTCAAGGGACAACAGGCAATTGCGGGTTGTATGGTCCACGAAGGTGTTGTCTCTATGGGTGACAAAGTGGTGTGTATACGCCGTAAACAAGAGATCGGTAGCGGTATAGTTACCAGCTTGCAGCGCGATCGTCGCGAGGCTAAAGAGGTTCACGAAGGAAACGATTGCGGGTTCCTTGCCGATACGTTCCACGAATGGCGTGTTGGTGATACGGTGCGCATCTTCTCGCATCAAACAGACGACCAGTAGTGCACATTTTTTTTGATCGATTCCGTATTTTTTTATGGGGGCCACCGCCACGTGGTCCTCTTTTTTTATGTTGGTTTTTTCTGCAGTTTCTTCTTTTTCCTGTCGCCTATATTTTGTATCCATGTGGTTTCAAAATTGTGCGCTGGTTTCGTGGCTTGCACCCATACAAAAGTCGTTTTGCGGTAGTAAGCATAGGAAATATATCGGTTGGCGGTTCTGGTAAATCGGTAGCGGTGCGTTATTTTTTGTCGTTGATTGGCGAAGAAAAGTGTGCTGTTGTTATGCGTGGGTATGGTGGCAAAGCTTCGCGTACAAAAAAACCAACATGTGTTGCCTCGCAGGGTGATATTTTGTGCGATGTTGCGCAAGCGGGAGATGAAGCGTATGCGTTAGCCTTATCGACGAAAGCGCTTGTTGTTGTTGGTGGCGACAAGGCGGCAAGTGTGGCGTGGTGTGAGTTGCAGAAAAAACAGGAAATTACCCATATTATTCTTGATGATGGCCACCAGTCGTGGTCAGTGGCGCGCGACTTGGATGTTGTATTAGTCGATGGCAGGGCCCCTTTGGGGAATGGTCACCCTCTACCACTCGGCCCGCTACGAGAAAAAGACCTCAGTCGTGCCGATCTCATTATCATCACTCACGCGAAAGACTTTTCCGGCGAAAAGCAGAAAAAGATCACTGAAAAAATACAGCCTTTGTTGGGGAGGGGGGTGCCCATAGTGTGGAGTGCGCACCATCCCGCAGGCGTAAAACAGAACAATGTGGTTTCTGTTGGGGCGGCTGATCTGCAAGGGAAAGATGTTGTTGTGTTGGCTGGTATTGGGCACCCAAAGGGTGTCGTAAGCAGTACAAAGTATCTAGGAATGAATGTTTGTGCGACATATTTTTTTCCTGACCATCATTCCTATTCATCGGATCAGCTTACATGTGTTGTGCGTGATGCCGCTGGTCGACCGGTAATTACGACAGAAAAAGATTGGGTGAAAATCGCTCCCTTGCGCGACCAGAAGGATGTTTTGAGCACTTCTTATTGGTGGGTTCTTACTATTTCATTGGCGGTGAGCAGGGAGGGAGATGCGCTGCTACGACACGCTCTGAGTGCGCTTTCCCCTGATGCCGGCACCGAGGCTGGGGGTAGCAAAAAGGGAAAAACGTGCTAGAGTAATTAGCATATGTTTAGGGAAACATCTTTGGTACACCACATCAAGGGGCATATAATGATGTCTGGTTTTAAGGCTTTCTGGTACAACTTTGTGCCAATCAAGGAGGAGAGCCGAACCTACAGAGTCGCGTTCGTTGCACCGTTTAGTAGTCCAGCCACGGAGTACTATGCTCATCAAGTAGCGGGATACGTGCAACTCTTCACCTCTGGTCGATTACAACCCACATTCTTTTATGGCTTGCTCACAAAAGAGGGACAAACGCAGTTTGCCGCAAACTTACAAGTTTTTCCGTACGACGCAGTAGTGTGTATTGGTAGCGCAACAAGCTCGTTCCTGATGAATCTGTTTAGTGAGAACGAAAACTTGCGCACCCCCACTCTTTCTCTTGCTTATCGTGAACTTAATAGCGCTAGCTCTTTACCGGGTGTGCGGGAAAATAGCGCACCAAATCACAGCGAAGCCCAGTATCGCATCATCTCTCAGTTGCCGACACGTCGTCGGCATCTTCTTTTTTGTGCTACCAAAAAGGGTGTTTCTTCTGTTCCCGCTCATCGAGACCTTATTGCATTGTTGCGGCGTAGTGGGCTTGAGGTATCGCCTCTGATCTTTGACGGCAAAGAGGATGTTAAAGGTGTTCTTGCCGAGAAGGCTGCAAGTGCAGACCTTTTTTTCTTGTCCAACGAGCTTATCGTTGAGCGTGCAGCAGAAGAACTTATTCCGCTTGCACAGCGCCATGGTCTTCTAACAATTTCCGCACGGATTGCTCATATGGCGTATAACGTTGATTGTGCCATTGGTTTTCGTGAGGAAAGTGTGTGTCGAAGAGCGGCAGAAGTTGTTGCCTGTATGGTGCAGGGCAAGCCTGCAGAAGCAGATATTTATCGCAACCTCCCTTTGGAGTTTCATGTTAACCCTGCGCGGTTTTTTGCCCATAAGGCAGCACTTGGCAAGGTGGGAAAGTTACTGGGTGAAGAAGAGGTGCTTGTTCGCTTGTATACAGAGCAAAAAGGGAAAGAGTTATGATGGTTAATGGGTTGTCTCATAGTAGCTCTTCGGTGGTAGCGCCAAAAACATCCCATGCCGTTGGGGTGCTTGTGCCACACTCCGGTCCGGCGATGCAACACTATGTTGACCGTATTGCCGCGTGTTTACGTGTACTTCTTCCTCATTCTCTTACCGTTGAGATCATACCAGTAGTGAGACTTCGTCGAGATGTATCAGCTTTTTGCTCTTTTCTGCGGACTCAAAAACATGACTTTTACTTGTGTATTGGTGTCATTCCTGGGCAACTGCTCGCACATACTATGCTTACACTGCTTCCCTCTACAAAAAAAGTGCTGCTCTGTGGGTCCCGCTACAGTCATGCAAAAGCTGCGGACCTTCGTGCCATTCGAGCAGCCCTTTGCGAGCATGAGGTTGTTGTTGATGAGGTATGTATTACTGAGGGTGAAAAATGGCGAGAAGCTTTTGTGGATCACGCTCCTGACTCTGTCCTTGCGATTACCTCATTTGAGCCACGAATGTTTCAGCAAATTGCCCAGCTTGCCGCTTGTGCACGCGAACATCGTGTGTTTTCGTGTGCAACAAATGTTTATGCTAACCATGAGGCGCGAAGATAAACCATGAAATCGCTCAAAAAACTCTGGTCTTATTTAACACGTCCTGGTGAAGATCGTCCTTACGTTTTGGGCATTTTTGTGGCCCGCCCCAGTGATACGATGACGCATTATATTGAGCGCCTGGTAGCAAGTTTGCGCATGCTTTATGTGCGTCCTCTAGAAGTAGTAATTTTTGAAAATGTGCACCAGCGCTCACGACAAGCTGAGCTTCTAGAGCATATTGCTGCCACGTGTCCCGATCTTTTTCTTACTATGGATAGCGACTCAAGCAACGTCTTGATTCGCTTTACGCAGGAAGAGGGGATTATGGTCCCCGGTTTTTTGCTGGGGTATGAAGACCTTGTTTCTCGTGAGTATCCAGATTCTCTTATGGGTATTTTTCCTCCCGTTGACTGGGAGCGCAATTATATCTTGTTACGTCAGGCGTATCCCAAATTAAAATCATTTTTGCTCTGTGGCGGGCATGCAATGCTTGATAGGCACGGGGCGTTTGTTGCTATGCGTGAGCGGGCGGCACGTGACGATGTTGCCGTTCACCATATCTATGTCGATGGAGCCGACTCGTTAAAGCGTCAGTTTGATCATTACAGCGGGCGGGTAGAGATGGCTCTTTTTGCTTTTGACCCAATACTTTTTCCCTTTACTCGGGAGCTTGTTTCCTTGGCGCGAGAACATAATCTTTTTTCTGTTTCAAGTAACTTGTATGCCATTTATGAGGGGGTCGATATCGCGATTGGTTATCCTGAGGCAAAAGTGCTTGATTTTATCGCTCACAAAATAATTTCTTTTCTGCAGCAGCAGCAACTAAGCCACACCAGCATATTCCGGTTTGATTTTGAGTTGCACTGCAATGTTAAGAATCTTCAGCACTCAACCTATATACTACAAAACATTGGCCGACTCTTTTTGGAGGATGAGTTGGTGTCAGTCCACATTCATGCAGATGAGAATGCTCGCAGATAAAAACAAAAAAAGGGTACAGTAATGAGCAATGATAAAAAGATTTATAAAGTAGCTATACTTATTCCTGGTAAAAGCGAAGGGATGAGTCACTACACAAAACGCTTTGCAGCATTTTTACAGGTTGCTTTGCCTGGCATGCTTACCATAGAGGGCATTGATTATTTTGCTTATCTAGAGCGGAAAGATGATTTTTTAGCTTTACTTGAAGAAAAACGCTTTGACTTT